>NZ_JBHUXV010000009.1:0-147106 GCF_042669125.1 Streptomyces sp. NPDC057253
GGCCTCGTACGCCCGGAGCGGGATCAGCCCTTGCGGGTCTTGATCTCCTCGGTGAGGGCGGGGACGACGTCGAAGAGGTCGCCGACGACGCCGTAGTCGACGAGGTCGAAGATCGGGGCCTCGGCGTCCTTGTTGACGGCCACGATGGTCTTGGACGTCTGCATGCCCGCGCGGTGCTGGATGGCGCCGGAGATGCCGTTGGCGATGTACAGCTGCGGCGAGACCGACTTGCCGGTCTGGCCGACCTGGTTGGTGTGCGGGTACCAGCCGGCGTCCACCGCGGCACGCGAGGCGCCCACGGCCGCGCCGAGGGAGTCGGCGAGCGCCTCGATGATCGCGAAGTTGTCGGCGCCGTTGACACCGCGGCCGCCGGAGACCACGATCGCGGCCTCGGTCAGCTCCGGACGCCCGGTCGACTCGCGCGGGGTGCGGCCGGTGACCTTGGTGCCGGTGGCCTGGGCGGAGAAGGTCACGCTCAGCTCGGAGACGTCACCGGCGGCCGGGGCGGCCTCCACGGCGGCGGAGTTGGGCTTGACGGTGATGACCGGGGTGCCCTTGGAGACTCGCGACTTGGTGGTGAAGGAGGCGGCGAACACCGACTGGGTGGCCACCGGGCCCTCGTCGCCGGCCTCGATGTCGACGGCGTCCGTGATGATGCCGGAGCCGATGCGCAGCGCGAGGCGGGCGGCGATCTCCTTGCCCTCGGCGGAGGAGGGGACGAGGACGGCGGCCGGGGACACCTGCTCGACGGCGGCCTGCAGGGCGTCGACCTTGGGGACGACCAGGTAGTCGGCGTACTCGGCGGCGTCGTGGGTGAGGACCTTGACGGCGCCGTGCTCGGCCAGGGCGGCGGCGGTGTCGGCGGCACCGGCACCGAGCGCGACGGCGACCGGCTCGCCGACACGGCGGGCCAGGGTCAGCAGCTCCAGGGTGGGCTTGCGGACGGCACCGTCCACGTGATCGACGTAGACGAGAACTTCAGCCATGGGAATGCTCTCCTGCGGATTGCGAAGTCTTGCGGGGCGGAAGGGGGGTGAGCCTCAGCGGGCCAGGACCCTTTAGATGAACTTCTGGCTCGCGAGGAACTCGGCGAGCTGCTTGCCGCCCTCGCCCTCGTCCTTGACGATCGTGCCGGCCGTGCGGGCCGGACGCTGCGCGGCGGAGTCGACCGCGGTCCAGGAACCCTCCAGGCCGACCTGCTCGGCCTCCAGGTCCAGGTCGGACAGGTCCCACGACTCGACCGGCTTCTTCTTGGCCGCCATGATGCCCTTGAAGGACGGGTACCGCGCCTCGCCCGACTGGTCGGTGACCGAGACCACGGCCGGCAGGGACGCCTCCAGCTGCTCCGAGGCGGCATCGCCGTCGCGGCGGCCCTTGACGGTGCCGTCCTCGACCGAGACCTCGGAGAGCAGGGTGACCTGCGGCACGCCCAGACGCTCGGCCAGCAGGGCCGGGACGACGCCCATGGTGCCGTCGGTGGAGGCCATGCCGGAGATCACCAGGTCGTAGCCGGCCTTCTCGATCGCCTTGGCCAGCACCAGGGAGGTACCGATCGCATCCGTGCCGTGCAGGTCGTCGTCCTCGACGTGGACGGCCTTGTCGGCGCCCATGGACAGCGCCTTGCGCAGCGCGTCCTTGGCGTCCTCGGGACCCACGGTCAGGACCGTGACCTCGACGTCGTCGTCGGAGTTCTCCGAGATCTGCAGCGCCTGCTCGACCGCGTACTCGTCGAGCTCGGAGAGCAGACCGTCCACGTCGTCCCGGTCGACGGTCAGGTCATCGGCGAAGTGCCGGTCGCCAGTGGCGTCGGGCACGTACTTCACAGTGACAACGATCCTCAAGCTCACGCCGGCTCTCCTACTGCATCGTCATTTCTCGGCTGCCTCTTGCAGGCAGCATAGGCGCCCCAAGCGGCCGATCCCGGTCGGGGCGGGCTGCGCTCCCGACCGAAATATTACTCGCCAGTACACCCAGTACATGCCCGCTAAGCAAGCGCTTTGAACTGTGACCTTTGCAACGCAGCGTAATCGGAACTCGACGACCGCGCAGCACGGCGGAAGCGTGGATGAGCCGATCAGTCGCGCAGGCCGTTGAACCGGCCCTGGTGATACAGCAGCGGCCGGCCCGACCCGGCCGGGTCGCCGATCCGCACCTCGGCCAGCACGATGCGGTGGTCACCGGCGGGCACGCGTGCGTGCACCCGGCAGACCAGCCAGGCGAGGACGTCGTCGAGGACGGGGACGCCCTCGGGCCCCTCCCGCCAGGCGGTGGGTGCACCGAAGCGGTCGGCACCGCTGCGGGCGAAGGTGGCGGCCAGCTCCTCCTGGTGCTCACCGAGTATGTGCACGCCCACGTGCTCGGCCCGGGATATCGCGGGCCAGCTGGAGGCGCCCGTGCCGATCCCGAAGGACAGCATGGGCGGTTCGGCGGAGACCGAGGCGAGGGAGGTGGCGGTGAAGCCGACCGGGCCGGCGTCACCGCGCGCGGTGATCACGGCGACTCCCGCCGCGTGCCGACGGAAGACGGAGCGGAGGAGGTCGGGAGAGGCGAGCTGCGGGGTGCCGAGCTCGGAGGCGGCCGTCATGCGGGGTTCCTTCTGCGAGGAGTGGCGAGCGGGACCGTGGCTGCTCAGCGAGCCGGACAGCGCGCGCTCGCGGTGCGGGCCAGGTCGACATGGACCCGCCCGTACAGAAGGAGTTCCGTAGGCATACGGTCAGGCTGACGATAGGTGCCGTGCACAGTCAAGTACGTTCCGGCATCTGGGAGCCGGCTCACCGTCGGCTCACCCGGCGTCACACCGCTTCCCCGATCGCCGCGATGACGTCGGCCTTGCGCGGCTGTCCGGCGGCCCGCCGGACGACCCGGCCCTGCGCGTCGAGGACCAGCACGGTCGGCGTCTTGAGGATGTCGAGTTCGCGGACCAGGTCGAGGTTCTTCTCGGCGTCGATCTCGACGTGGGTCACTCCCGGGACCATGCCGGCGACCTCGCCGAGCACCCGTCGGGTGGCGCGGCAGGGGGCGCAGAAGGCACTGGAGAACTGGACGAGCGTGGCGCGTTCACCGAGTTCCCCGCCCAACTCGGCCGCGCCGAGCCTCTTGCCGTCGTCGCGCCCGCGCACCCGTACTCTCCCGCTCCGCCGCCGTTGCAGCACTCCATAGGCGCTCGCCGCCGCGAGCACCACCACGCACACCACCAGTCCGGTCATCACCTGCACAAGCATTCACGAGACTGCAAAGATTCCCGCCTCCCCTCAGTCTTTCCGTTGCGGAATGCTTGATTCATGGACATCGACGCACGAGGGCCGCGTTTCGGAGCGGCTGTGACGACCGTCGTTCTGGCGGCCGTTCTGATCACGGGCAACGTCTGGCTGCTGGCCTGGCAGACACTGGCGTTCGCGCTGGGCGCGGCGGGCGGGGTGGGGCGCTCGCCGTACGGCTGGCTGTTCCGCACGGTGGTACGGCCGCGGATCGGGCCGCCGACCGAGTTCGAGTCGCCGCAACCGCCGCGGTTCGCGCAGGCGGTGGGCCTCGTCTTCGCGGGCCTCGGACTCGTGGGGTACGGGCTCGGGCCGGAGTGGCTCGGGCTCGCCGCCACCGGAGCGGCACTCGCGGCGGCCTTTCTCAACGCCACGTTCGGGTACTGCCTGGGCTGCGAGTTGTACCTGCTCGTGCGGCGAGTCGCGGTACGCGCGGAGTAAAGGCGGTTTAAAAGCCCGAGGTGGATCACACGGTGGACGTGACGAGAATCTCCCCTGCGTCGGGCACCAGGACTGGCTCCCCGCCCGTTCTTGGGGCACGATCTGCGACATGCCGTAAACCTACGGCTGCGTAACTTAATGCCGGGACCCCCCTCCCCGGCAGAGCAGGAAGGGCTCACCCCGCCCATGGCAGAGCTTGTCTACCGTCCCGTCGTCGGATTCGCCCAGGCGCTGTTCAAGGCGTGGGACCTCAAGATCGACTGCAAGGGTTCGGAGAACATCCCGCGCTCGGGCGGCGCCGTGCTGGTGAGCAATCACATCAGCTACCTGGACTTCGTCTTCAACGGCCTGGCCGCGCTCCCGCAGAAACGTCTCGTGCGTTTCATGGCGAAGGAGTCGGTGTTCCGCCACAAGGTCTCGGGCCCGCTGATGCGCGGGATGAAGCACATCCCGGTCGACCGCAAGCAGGGCGAGACGGCGTACGCCCACGCCCTGGAGTCACTGCGGTCGGGCGAGATCGTCGGGGTCTTCCCGGAGGCGACGATCTCGCAGTCCTTCACGCTGAAGAGCTTCAAGTCGGGTGCGGCGCGGATGGCGCAGGAGGCGGACGTCCCGCTGATCCCGATGGCCGTCTGGGGCACCCAGCGGCTGTGGACCAAGGGGCACCCGCGCAACTTCAAGCGCAGCCACATCCCGATCACGATCCGGGTCGGCGAGGCGATCGAGGCGTCCCGGGACAAGTACGCCGGAGCCATCACCCGGCAACTGCGGGAGCGGGTCAACGAGTTGCTGGAAGCCGCTCAGCGCGCGTACCCCGTGCGGCCGAAGGGACCGGCCGACACCTGGTGGATGCCGGCGCATCTCGGGGGGACGGCACCCACCCCCGAAGAGGTCCGCGCGGCCGAGGCGCGCTAGTCCGCCGCTCGCGACAGCTCGATCCGCACCCCCGGACCCAACTTCTCCGGTGGCTCCGCCGGTTCGGCGGCCGCCACCGGCATCGGGTGCCTCTCAGAGCGCGACGGGGAGCGTTTTCCAGAGGTACGGACGGTCCGGGGCTGCTTTCAGCACGCTCAGGACGGTCGGGTGCGGTTCGGCGTACAGGACCGGGTAGTCCGTCTCGTCGGACTCCGGTGCGGGGGTGAACCCCAGGCGCTCGCCGTCGAGGGAGAACTGTGCGTCCACACCGGGCTTGTTGCCCCGGGGGTCCTGGCGGTGCCAGGCGCCGTTGAACCGCACGGCGACCAGGCCGTGCACCACGTCGAGCTTCTGGTAGCAGAGCGCCGTCGGGATGTCCTCGGCGCGCAACAGGGCGGCCAGCGCATGGGCCTTGGCGAAGCAGATGCCGGTGCGCTGCTCCAGGACGTCGGACGCCCGCCAGGTGACGCGGAGATCGCCGGCGTCCTGGGAGTGCGGGATCGTGTCGCGGACGAACTCGAAGGCGAGCCGCGCATAGGCATACGAGTCCTCGGCCTGCCGGGCGAGCCGTGCGGCCGTGCCGCGCACCAGCGGGTGGTGATGGTCGATCACCTCGTCAGCGGCCAAGTACGCGGAAAGGTCGGGGGTGTCCTGGATCAGCTCCATGACCGCAGAGCATAGGAATGCGATCACCCGACAGTCAATGACTTTTCAGGTGACCGCATATCTATGCATCGAAGAGTCCCCGCGCGTCAGCGCGCCATCTCCTCCTTGAGGGCCGCCACGAAGGCGTCCACGTCGTCCTCGGTGGTGTCGAAGGCGCACATCCAGCGGACGTCGCCCGCGGCCTCGTCCCAGAAGTAGAAGCGGAACCGCTTCTGGAGGCGCTCGCTCACGTCGTGCGGCAGCCGGGCGAAGACGCCGTTGGCCTGCACCGGGTAGAGGATCTCGACACCGTGGACCGCGCGCACCCCCTCGGCCAGGCGCTGGGCCATCTCGTTGGCGTGGCGGGCGTTGCGCAGCCACAGGTCCTTGGCGAGCAGGGCCTCCAACTGGACCGACACGAAACGCATCTTGGAGGCGAGCTGCATCGACAGCTTGCGCAGGTGCTTCATGTGGGAGACGGCGTCCTGGTTGATCACCACGACCGCCTCGCCGAACAGCGCGCCGTTCTTCGTCCCGCCCAGGGAGAGGATGTCGACGCCGACCGCGTTGGTGAACGTCCGCATGGGGACGTCCAGGGAGGCCGCCGCGTTGGCTATGCGGGAGCCGTCCAGGTGGACCTTCATGCCACGCGCGTGTGCGTGCTCGCAGATCGCGTGGATCTCCTCCGGCGTGTAGAGCGTGCCGAGCTCGGTGCTCTGGGTGATCGAGACGACCTGCGGCATCGCGCGGTGCTCGTCCTCCCAGCCGTACGCCTGCCGGTCGATCAGCTCCGGGGTGAGCTTGCCGTCCGGCGTCGGCACGGTGAGCAGCTTCAGGCCGCCCATCCGCTCGGGGGCGCCGCCCTCGTCGACGTTGATGTGCGCGCTCTCGGCGCAGATCACCGCGCCCCAGCGGTCGGTGACCGCCTGGAGCGCGACGACGTTGGCCCCGGTGCCGTTGAAGACCGGGAAGGCCTCCGCCGTGGCGCCGAAGTGGCTGCGGACGATGCTCTGGAGGTTCTCGGTGTAGTCGTCCTCGCCGTACGCGACCTGGTGCCCGCCGTTGGCCAGGGCCAGGGCGGCGAGCACCTCCGGGTGGGCTCCGGCGTAGTTGTCGCTGGCGAAGCCGCGGATCTGCGGGTCGTGATGGCGGCGCGCCTGGGTGAAGGCGGTCGGGTTCACGGCTTCTCGGTCAGCCACAGACGGTTTCCGTTCACTTCGGCGGCGGGCTTCTCCCAGACACCGGCGATGGCCTCGGCCAGATCCCTGACGTCGGTGAAGCCCGCGAACTTCGCGTTGGGCCGCTCGGCGCGCATGGCCTCGTGCACCAGTGCCTTCACCACCAGGATCGCAGCCGCGGACGTCGGCCCCTCAGCGCCCCCCGCCTTGCGGAAGGCGTCGGCGAGGGCGAGCGTCCAGGCCTCGGCGGCGGCCTTGGCGGCGGCGTACGAGGCGTTGCCCGCGGTCGGCTTGGTCGCGCCGGCCGCGCTGATCAGGACGTACCGGCCGCGCTCGCTGCGCTGGAGGCCCTCGTAGAAGGCCAGGGAGGTGTGCTGCACGGTGCGGACGAGGAGCAGCTCCAGGAAGTCCCAGTCGTCCAGGCTCGACTTGATGAAGGTCTCGCTGCCGCGCCAGCCGCCGACGAGGTGGACCAGGCCGTCGACCCGGCCGAAGTCCTTCTCGATGTGCTTGGCCCAGTCCTGGGTGGATCCCAGGTCGAGCAGGTCGACCGGCTCACCGGTCACGGTGGCGCCGCCCGAGGCGTAGCGTGCCGCGTCCACGGCCTCCGCGAGCCGCTCCGGGTCGTTGTCGGCGCCGACGACGGTCGCGCCCGCCTCGGCCAGGCGCATCAGCGCCGCCCGGCCCGCGGGTCCGCCCGCGCCGGCCACCGCGATCACCGCACCGCTGAGAGCTCCGTTCCCCACCATGCGCTTCGCCTCCTGAGCAGTTGTGGTGCGGTCGCTCACGCGGCGACCTGCTCGGCGCTCTCCGCCGTGATGCCCCGGGTGGAGGCGATCACGTTCTTCAGCTTCTTGGAGAGGGCCTCATAGAACATGCTCAGCGGAAACTCGTCCGGAAGCACGTCATCGACGAGTTTCCGGGGCGGCTGGGACAGGTCGAGGGCGTCCGGGCCCTTGGCCCACCTGGACCCGGGGTGCGGGGCGAGGTACTGGGAGACCAGGTCGTAGGCGGCGAACCAGTGGACCAGCTTCGGGCGGTCGATGCCGGCCCGGTACAGGTCCTCGATCTCGGCGCACAGCTGGTTGGTGACCTGCGGGGCGCGCTGCCAGTCGATGAACAGCTTGTTGTCGGTCCAGCGGACGACGTCGTGCTTGTGCAGGTAGGCGAAGAGGAGCTGGCCGCCGAGGCCGTCGTAGTTGCGCACCCGCTCGCCGGTGACCGGGAAGCGGAACATGCGGTCGAACAGGACCGCGTACTGCACGTCACGGGCCTGCGGGACGCCGTCCTCCTGGAGCTTCACGGCCTCCTTGAAGGCGGTGAGGTCGCAGCGCAGCTCCTCGAGGCCGTACATCCAGAACGGCTGGCGCTGCTTGATCATGAACGGGTCGAAGGGCAGGTCGCCATGGCTGTGGGTGCGGTCGTGGACCATGTCCCACAGCACGAAGGCCTCCTCGCAGCGCTTCTGGTCGTGGACCATCGCGGCGATGTCCTCGGGCAGCTCCAGGCCCAGGATGCCGACCGCGGCGTCGGTGACCCGGCGGAAGCGGGCGGCCTCGCGGTCGCAGAAGATCCCGCCCCAGGAGAAGCGTTCCGGCGCCTCGCGCACGGCGATCGTCTCCGGGAAGAGGACGGCGGAGTTGGTGTCGTAACCGGCCGTGAAGTCCTCGAACTTGATGCCGCAGAACAGCGGGTTGTCGTAGCGGGTGCGCTCCAGCTCGGCCAGCCAGTCGGGCCACACCATGCGCAGCACGACCGCCTCCAGGTTGCGGTCGGGGTTGCCGTTCTGCGTGTACATCGCGAAGACGACCAGGTGCTGGAGTCCGTCCGCGCGGTTCGCGGCGGGCTGGAAGGCCAGCAGGGAGTCCAGGAAGTCGGGCACCGCGAAGCCGCCCTCGGCCCAGCGCCTGAGGTCCTTCACGAGGGCCTCGTGGTAGTCGGCGTCGTGCGGGAGCAGCGGGGACAGCTCCTCCACGGCCTCCACGACACGCCGTACGGCCGCCTCGGCGTCCGCGCGCGCGGGGGCACCCTCGGCCTCGAAGTCGATCGACCCGTCCTTGGACTGCCATGGCCGGATCTGCTCCACGGCATCCTTGAGCACGGGCCATGCCGGGTGCTCCACCACCCTGGTCACGGGAGGAACCTGGTCCCCCGAAGCCGCCTGCACAAGAATTTCCGTCATGTCCCATCCTCCACGGGAGAACCTCGCGTATGGAGACCGTATACATACGGCCTTCCTTCCAGCAAGAGCGGACACGGGAAGTTATCCCGCGCAACTCAATGGTCACCGAACTTTTTCCTGCCGAGTGCCATGAACACCGTGATTGCGGGTAGGAGTTACCGCTTCCCCTCACGTCACCGCGATCCCTCGCGTACGCACGGGTCCATCACACCGTGTAGCCGTTAGGCTGCGGCTGCGCACCGAGCCGCCGTCGACGGAAGCGAGTTGAACCTTGAACTTCCTTACCATCGGTCATCGCGGAGTCATGGGTACCGAACCCGAGAACACCCTCCGTTCCTTCGTCGCCGCCCAGCAGGCCGGCCTCGACGTCATCGAACTCGATCTGCATCTGAGCAAGGACGGCGCCCTCGTCGTCATGCACGACACCCACGTGGACCGCACGACCGACGGAACCGGCCCGATCGCCGAGAAGACCCTCACCGAGCTGCGCGCCCTGGACGCCGGGCGCGGAGAGCACGTCCCGGTGTTCGAGGAGGTGCTGGACACCGTGCGGTCACCGCTCCAGGCGGAGATCAAGGACATCGCGGCGGCCCGGGCCCTCGCCGAGGTCATGCTCCGGCGGGATCTGGTCTCCCGGGTCGAGGTGTCCTCGTTCCACGACGAGGCGATCGCCGAGATCGGCCGACTGGTGCCCGGCGTACGGACCGCGCTGATCGGCAGCCGGTTCGGCCCCGACATCGTGGAGCGCGCCGTCGAGGCGGGCGCCGGGACCGTCTGCCTCAACATCCGCCGGCTGACCCTGGAGGTCGTGGAGGCCGCCCGCAAGGCGGATCTGAAGATCATCGGCTGGGTGGTGAACACCCAGGACCATCTGCGTCTGGTGCGCGCCCTGGAGCTGGACGGCGCCACGACCGACTACCCCGAGATCAAGCGCACCGGCCGCTTTACCGCGTGAACCCGGTGGGCCGCAGTTCCTGCCGGGTCCGGGGCAGGAACGTCACACCAACGGCTTGACCAGCAGCTCGAACTCGAGGTCGTCGCGCTGCGGGATGCCGAAGCGCTCGTCGCCGTACGGGAAGGGCGACATCCTTCCGGTACGGCGGTAGCCGCGCCGCTCGTACCAGGCGATGAGGTCCTCGCGCACGGAGATCACCGTCATGTGCATCTCGGTGACGCCCCAGGTCTCGACGGCGAGCCGCTCCGCCTCCGCGATGACCACCTTGCCGAGGCCGCCGCCCTGGAGCGTGGGACTGACCGCGAACATCCCGAAGTACGCGTAGCTGCCCCGGTGTTCGAGCTGGCAGCAGGCGACGACCAGCCCGTCCCGCTCCACCGTCAGCAACCGGCTGTCCGGCGACTTGATGACCTCGAGCACCCCCTCGGGGTCCGTCCGCTGCCCCTCCAGGATGTCCGCCTCGGTGGTCCACCCGGCCCGGCTGTCGTCCCCCCGGTAGGCCGACTCGACCAGCGCGACGAGCGCGTCCACGTCGGCGTCGGTGGCGTCACGGAAGGTGAGTCCGGCGGTGGTCTTCATGGGGCGCGTCTCCACTTCAGGGGCACGACTCGGGCACGGCCGAGGGTAACGCCCCGGCTAGGCTCGCCCGCATGGTGCACGTACTGAGCGGCCGCGTCCTGCTACGGCCCACCGATCCCGAGCGTTCCCGCGTCTTCTACGGCGATCAGCTGGGCCTCGCCGTGTACCGCGAGTTCGGTACGGGGCCGGAGCGGGGCACGGTCTACTTCCTCGGCGGCGGCTTCCTGGAGCTGTCCGGACGCGCCGAGGCCCCGCCCGCCGCGGACGTCCGGCTCTGGCTCCAGGTCCCGGACGTGACCGCGGCACACGAGGAACTCCTGGCCAAGGGAGTCGAGATCGTCCGGCCGCCGGTGAAGGAGCCGTGGGGGCTGGTCGAGATGTGGGTGGCGGACCCGGACGGGACACCGATCGTGCTGGTGGAGGTGCCCGCCGACCACCCGATCCGGTACCGGCCCGGGATCTGAACACCCCGTCCACCGGACGGCATCGCGCAGGACGCCGACCGTTGCGCCGACTTGGATATGCTCCGCCGACCGCCGTGGCCCCGAGGGCGTCGAGCAGGAGGAGCACATGAGGGTGGATGTGAACGCCCCGGCCTGGCACCGGCAGCGGTGGGCGGCCAGGGTGTCGCTGGCGGCGGCCGCTCTCGCCGTCCTGCTGCCGCTCGGCTACGGCGGATTCGGCGGGGTGCTGCTGCTGGCGGCCGGACTCGCGGGCGCCGCCGTCACCGCGGCCGGGCTGTGGTGGACACTGACCCGGCGCGGCCCGGAGCGCTGGCTGGCGGCCGTGGTCACGGTCGTCACACCCACCGTCGTCGTGGTCCTGTTCGCGGTGACCCTGGGCCGGACGCTCCTGCTGTCCCTGGCCCTGTGGGCCGCGGCCGTGTGGAGCGGGCGGTACGCGCTGCGCAGCACCGGCCGGCGTCCGGGGCGGATGAAGGAGCACCGGGCGCGGCCGGTTCAGCGCCCCTTCCTGATCATGAACCCCCGCTCCGGCGGCGGGAAGGTCGAGCGGTTCGCGCTGAAGGAGAAGGCCGAGCGGCTCGGGGCTCGGGTCGTGCTGCTGGACCCGGAGGAGCAGCAGGACGTGACCGCGCTGGCGCGGGAGGCGGTGGCCGACGGCGCGGACCTGCTGGGCGTCGCGGGCGGTGACGGCACCCAGGCGCTGGTCGCCGCCGTCGCCGCGGAGCACGACCTGCCGTTCCTCGTGATCTCCGCCGGTACCCGCAACCACTTCGCCATGGACCTCGGCCTCGACCGCACCGACCCCTCGACCTGCCTGGACGCGCTCACCGACGGCGTCGAGCTGCGCGTGGACCTGGGTTTCGCCGCGGACCATCCGTTCGTCAACAACGCCTCCTTCGGCGCCTACGCGGCGGTCGTCCAGAGTCCCGCCTACCGTGACGACAAGATCGGCACCACTCTGGAGCTCCTGCCCGATCTGCTCACCCGCCAGCGGGGGCCGCATCTGACCGCGCGGGTCGGTGACACGACCCTCGACGGGCCGCAGGCGGTGCTGGTGAGCAACAACGCGTACCGCACCGGCGACCCGGCGGGGCTCGGTCGGCGCCGGCGCCTCGACTCCGGCCGACTCGGCGTGCTCGGCGTCAAGGTGGACAGCGCGGCCGAGGCCGCGGCGCTGCTGCTCGCGCCCGATCCGCAGGGGCTCGTGGTGCTGTCCGCCCGGGAGGCGGTGGTCGACGCCGACCGACCGGAGATCGAGGTCGGCGTCGACGGCGAGGCCCTGGTCCTGCCCACCCCGGTCCACTGCCGTATCGCCCCGGGGGCGCTGCGCGTCCGCGTCCCGCGGAAACGGCCGGGCGTGCCGGCGGTACAACCCCGCCTGAACTGGCGGAGGTTGCGGAAGCTGGCGGCGACCGGGGGGCGGGGTTGAGCCGGAGCGGGTCGGACCGAGCACGACGACCGGGATCCCTGGCCGGACGGGCTCGATCCTGGACCGGCGCGAGCCTGGACCGGCTCAGTGCTCGACCCGCGCACCCCTCGACCGGCTCAGGCCTCGACCCGCGCGTTCCAGGACCGGCTCAGTGCTCGACCCGCGCGCTCCAGGACCGGCCCAGTCCACGACCCGCGCAACCCTCGACCCGCCCAACCCTCGACCCGCTCAGTCCGCGACCGGCTCGTAGTCGAACCAGTCGAAGTGGACGGTCCCCAGCGCGGCGTAGACGCCGATCACCCGGCCCGTGAAGCCGCCCGCGACCTCCGTGGAGAGGTAGCGGCCGTCGAGGGCGGCGAGTTCGGCGTACGTGCCGTCCGCGTCCTCCACTCCGAGCAGGACGGTGTCCGGCCCCTGGCGCGGATCGGTGACCTTCCGGGTGACGGCCGCCTCGATCCTGAGCACCAGCGGGCCGGCCGGCGTCGGGTGGGAGGCGACCACCGTGCGCAGGGTGCCGACGCGGGCGATCACCCGTACCTGGCCGGGCTCCGCCTCGATCTCGTAGTGGTGCTGCTCGTCGAGCCGGACGGCCAGCCCGCCGCGCCCGTCGGACGGGTCGGCGAGGACGCGGACCCGGCACGACAGGTGCTGCTGGCGGCGGCCGAGGAAGGTGACCTCGGGATCGTCGAGGGAGTCCCCGCGGGCGCGCAGGCTCAGCCAGCCGGGCCGTTCCCCGGTGGTGCAGTGCGCGGCGGAACGCGAGCGGAGCGAGATCCAGCCGTGGGCGAGCTCAGAGGCGTCGAAGTCGTCCCGGACCGGCTGCACCGCGGGTTCGTGCAGGGGCCACGGGGGCGCCGCCATGTCGAGGGCCACCTCGCCGACGACCGGCCAGCCGTCGACCCAGGTCACCGGGGCGAGGAAGGTCTCGCGGCCGAGGACGTGCCAGCCGGGGGTGCCGCCCTGCGGCCGCACTCCGAGGAACACCATCCACCACGAGCCGTCAGGCCCCTGGACGAGATCCCCGTGACCGGTGTTCTGGATGGGGTGGTCGGTGCCGCGATGGGTCAGGACCGGGTTGTCGGGGCAGGGCTCGAAGGGCCCGTCGGGGGTGCGGGCGCGGGCGATCGAGATGCCGTGGCAGCGCTCGGTGCCGCCCTCGGCGATGAGCAGGTACCAGTAGTCGCCGATCCGGTACAGGTGCGGTGCCTCGGGGGCCTTGGCGCCGGGGGCACCGGACCACAGGCGCCGGGGTTCGCCGAGCGTCTCCCCGGTGAACGGGTCGACGCGGTACTGGCTGACGCCCGCGACCGTGCACCGGCAGGTGCCGTCGTCGTCCCACGCGAGGTCCGGGTCGATGCCGTGCACCCCGGGCAGCCGGATCGGGTCGGACCAGGGGCCGGCCGGGTCGGTGGCGGTGAAGAGCATGTTGCCGTCGGCGCTGACGTTGGTGACGATCAGCCAGAAGCGGCCGTCGTGGTGGCGCAGGGTGGGCGCGTAGAGCCCGCCGGAGGAGGCGGCACCGGCCGGCAGCCGCAGTTGCTCCGGCCGGTCGAGGGCGTTGCCGATCCGGGTCCAGTGCACCAGGTCGCGGCTGTGGAACAGGGGCAGGCCGGGGAAGTACTCGAAGCTGGAGCACACGAGGTAGTAGTCCTCGCCCACCCGGCAGATGCTCGGATCGGGGTGGAACCCCGGGATCACGGGGTTGTTGACGGTCCGCGCAGGCGTGCTCGACAAAGCGAGTCCTTTCGGGGGCCGCTTCACCCGGAGTCGGCGGCGGGAGAAACTTTCGCCCCTTCAGACGGATAGTTTTCCGCGGAGGTTAGCGAGAGGCCTCGACCATGGTCAACGGTGCGGTACGGCGGGAGAGGCGCCGTCAGCTCTTGGGCGGGGCGGTGCTGCCTCGGACCGTCAGGGTCGTGGCGAGCTCCAGGCCGGCCTGGGGTGCCTGCTCACCCCGGCCGAGGGTGAGCGCGAGTTCGGTGGCGGCCACGGCCATCTCGGTCAGAGGCTGGTGGACAGTGGTGAGCGGCGGGTCCACCCAGGCGACGACCGGCAGATCGTCGAAGCCGACCACGCTCAGATCGTCGGGGATGCGCAGCCCTGCGTCGCGCGCCGCCTGGTAGACGCCGAGGGCCTGGAGGTCGTTGGCGGTGAAGATCGCCGTCGGGCGTACGGGCCGGGCCAGCAGGGTGCGCGCCGCCTCGCAGCCGTCCTCCCGGGTCAGCCCGGTGTGCACGACGAGGTCCGGATCGACGGGCAGTCCGGCGGCCGCGACGGCAGAGCGGTAGCCGTCCAGCCGCGCGGCGCAGCACAGTTGACCCTCGGGGCCGCTGATCATGGCGATGCGCCGGTGGCCGAGCTCGGCGAGGTGCCGGGTGGCGGCCCGGCCGCCGGACCAGTTGGTGGCGCCCACGTAGGGGACGTCGTCCGGCAGTTCGACGATGGGGTCGAAGACGACGAACGGGATGCCCTTCGCGGTCAGTTGGGCGCGCTCGGCCTCCGAGAGCTGTGCCACGGACAGCACGCAGTTCGGGCGCCGGGACACGGTGTCCTCCCAGGCCGGTGAAACACCGTCGTGCAGGCCGAACTCCGACACCATGACGCCGACGCGGTGTTGGCGGGCCACCCGCTCCACGCCGCGGATGATCTCGACGGCCCACATGTCCTTGAGTTCGCGGAAGACGAGTTCGACGACGTTGCTGCGGTGGGACGCGGGCTTGCGGTAGCCGTACCGGTTGATCAGCTCCTCGACCCGGGCGCGGGTGTCCGCCGAGACGCCCGACTTGCCGTTCAGCACCTTGGAGACGGTCGGCACGGACACCCCCGCGGACTCGGCGATGTACGCGATCGTGACCGACCTGGGCGCCTCGCCCCGCTCGCGCTCCTGATCGGCCGGACCGGCTGCCGCGTTGTCTGCCAAGGGGACCTTCCCGGTCGTCGAACGGCTCACGAGGGCGCCATAGGCGCGCCGGCCCATTCTGGCATCTTCTTTCGGCACGGCTGTGGCCTCTGACACAGCTTCATGTTGATTTCTCCGCCGCGCGCAACGAAAGTTGCTCTGGAAATGACGGGCACGGCCGCGTGATCCTCCGGGAGCGGCGGGCGGGCAGGGGTCAGCGGAGCCTGCTCGTCAGGTGATACACACCGGACGGCAGCCGGTACGAGGCGACGCCGTCCGCATGCCCTAGGAACCGCACGCCGTCCGCTTGGGCGAGCGGATCACGTCCCTCGCGGACGGCGTCGGCGGAACGGGCCGGGAGGTGCAGGGTCGCCTCGGTGTTGGCGGGCACCAGCGCGTCGTAGGAGAGGGTCGTGCCCTGGTCGTCGAGCCTCCACTCGCTCCTGATCTCGCCGTACGGCGACTCGTGCGCGCCCGCGACGTGCGTGATCCTCCCGGTCGGGTCGAGGTGCGGCTTCAGGACGAAGCGCTTGAAGCCCGGGCTCCGTGGATCGCGGGCGATGCCGGCCATGTAGGCGTACATCCACTCCATGACGGCGCCGTAGGCGTAGTGGTTGAAGGAGTTCATGCTGACGGGTCCGAAGCCGTCCTCCTCGGAGTAGGAGTTCCAGCGCTCCCAGACGGTCGTCGCGCCGTTTCTCACCGAGTACAGCCAGGACGGCATCGCGTCCTGGTGGAGCAGCCGGTACGCCAGGTCCGCGCGGCCCTCGTCGCTGAGGACGGGGGCGAGGACGTTGACGCCGAGGAAGCCCACGGAGAGCGTGTTCTCGGCGTACTTGACCCGGCTGCTGTCCGGGTGCGCCGCCTTGTGGGCCGCGTCGTTGCCGATGTTGTCCGCCAAGTGGTCCACGAGGGTGCGGCGTTGGGCCTCGGTGTCGTAGAAGCCGAGCTTGAGGACCCACAGCAGGGCCGACTGGGTGTTGTCCTCGGTCTTCTGGTTCGGGTCGGCGCCCGGTTCGATCGGGGAGGCCTCGCCGAGGCTCGACCGCACCGTGACGGTGCCGCCCTCGGTGCTGAGGTACTTCCTGACGAACGCCTTCTTGATGTTCACGAAGAGCTGCTCGTAGGCCGTGGCCTCGGCGTCCCGGTCGACCGCTCGGGCCATCTGGGCCATGAGGCGGGCGACATGGCCGTAGTAGACGTCGCTCATGAGCTGGGCGCTGGTCTTCTGCGGGGCGAGCCAGTCGCCGGTGAGGGAGCCCTGGCCGGCGTAGGTGTCGCCGGTCTGCTGCCGGATCCAGTCGAGGTAGCGGGTCATGGCGGGCCAGTTCCGCTCGATGACGGCCGGGTCGCCGGTCATCTGCCACAGCGTCCAGGGCAGGACCACCCCGCAGTCCGCCCAACCGCTGCCGCCGCCGGGGAAGTTGTAGCGCCCGCCGGGGGCGACTCCGGTGAACTGGGCCTTGTCCTGGCCGTAAAGGGTCTGGGAGTCGACCACCGTGTCCTGGAAGTGGCTGAGAAAGGGACCCGCGTCGGCGTTGTAGAGGCCCGTGGTGGCGAAGACCTGGGTGTCGCCGGTCCAGCCGAGGCGTTCGTCGCGTTGCGGGCAGTCGGTCGGCACCCAGAGGTAGTTGCCGCGCTGGCCCCAACGGATGTTGCCGATCAGCCGGTTGGTGTCGGGGTCGTTGGTGGTGAGGGTGCCCCGCTCGCGGATCGCGGAGGTGGCGACCTTGCCGGTCAGGCCGGTGATCGTGACCGTCTCGCTCGCGGTCACGGAGGCGTAGCGGAAGCCGTAGAAGGTCAGCGAGTCCTGGTGGGTCTCCCCGCGGCGGTCGCCCTTGAGGACGTAGGTGCTGGTGGCCTCGGCGCTGCGCAGGTTGGCCCGGTAGAGGGAGCCATCGGGGCCGTCGGCTCCGGCGCTGTCGTCGTTGAGCATCTCGCCGAACCGGAACGTGACCTGGGCGCCCGCGGGGCCGCGCACGCTGTAGCGGGGCACGCCGACCATGTTCTGGCCCAGGTCGAAGACCGCGGTGTCGCCGGCGCCGATGGTGACCGGGGCGGAGGCCGCCCGGTGCGGGTCGGTGACCGTCCGGTCGGGGTCGACGACGATACGGCCCCGGCCCTCGCCGGTGACTCCCGTGTACACGGTGACCGACTGCGGGCGCCGGTCCCAGCGGCTGATCAGCCGGGCCGACTCGGCCGGGTAGGCGAGGAGTCGGGCGTCCGGGTACCTGGTCTCGAAGGGGACGCGCTCGGTGTCGGACCAGCCGGAGTCGTCGTAGCCGGACGACGTCCAGCCGGGCAGTTCCCTGCGGGCGTCGTAGGTCTGGCCGTCGTAGATGTCGTCGGCCCGCCAGGGACCGGTGTCGGTGGCCTTCCAGGAGCCGTCCGGCCGGGTGACCACGGACGAGGACGTGCCGTCGGTGTAGCGGATCAGCAGTCTGGCCTTGAGGGCGAGGGCGTTGCCGTCCTCCGAGTAGTACGTACTGCCCTCGGAGACACGGCCGTTGTACCAGCCGTTGCCGAGCACGGCCGCCAGGGTGACGGCCGGTTCGAGGGCCACCAGGTGGGTGACGTCGTAGGTGAGGTAGTTGACGCGCGCGTCGTAGTTCGTCCAGCCGGGAGGCAGCAGTTCGAGGGTGGTGCCGCCGTCCTGCGGGACGGTCACGCGGTGCCCGCTGACGTGGACGTCGTGGACGCCGAGGGCGGAGACGTACAGGCGTGCCTCGCGGACCGGCCCGGTCAGCCGCGCCTGGGTGCGCAGCATCGGGGCACCGGGCGAGCGGGGCGTCTTGCCCTGCATCCCGATCCACTGGGCGCCCTCCCAGCCGGTGACGCCGTCGGTGCTCATGAGGCCCGTCTCGAACCAGGACACGGGGCCGGTGCCGACCGTTTCGCCCTCGGTGTCCCAGACGGTGACGGTCCAGTAGTAACGGGTGGACGCCTTCAGGGACTTGCCCCCGTAGCGGACGGCCACCGACTCGGCCGAGCGGACCCGGCCGCTCGTCCACAGGTCCGCGCGGCCGGGGGTCAGCTTGCCCGGTGAGCTCGCCACGAGGATCTCGTACGCGCCCTGGGCCCTGTTCCGGCGGACGGACCGCATCCGCCAGCCGAAGCGGGGCGCGGTGGCGTCCACGCCGAGCGGTTCGGTGCGGTGCTCCACCGTCAGTCCGTCCACACTGCCCTCCTCCAGATCCGGTGCGGCCTGTGCGGCCGGGCCGCCGCCGGGCATGCCGGCCACTACCGGCACCGCGCCGGCGGTCGCCGCGAGCACGGTCCGGCGCCCCGGTCCGGTGCGTCGGGCCCCGGGGTCCGCCCCGGCTTCGTCAGATGTGCCACTGCTCACTCCTTGGTCCCTTCGGTCGCCGGTCCCGTGCTCATGAGCCGGCCCTGTAGTCGCTGTCCATGTCCTTGAGGAGGGCATGGGGCGTGGACTGTCCGCTGAAGATCTCCTGGAGACCACTGAGCATGGTCTGCTGCACCTTGGCGTTGGGCCAGCGCTGGTCCATGAACGGCACGGTGCGGTTCGATCGGATGAACCGCGAGAGCTCGGTGAGCGAGGAGTCCACCTTGAAGCCCGTGTCGGGGAGCGAGGGCAGCCCGCCCTGCTTCTTGACGAACAGGTTCATGCCTTCTGGGGACATCACGAAGTTCACGAACTTCAGGGCGAGTTCGGGGTTCTTCGCCTTCGCATTGACGGCGTAGCCGGCGCCGGCCGCGGCCGGGATGAGGGTCTGGGACGGGTCGTCGGTCGCCGGCAGGGCCTTGAGGGTGAAGGTGCCCTGCGGGTTCTTCTGCTTGAGGAGGGCGATGACCCAGTTGCCCTGGATGATGCCGAGGGTCTTGCCGGTGGCGGCGAGCTGCTGGCTGGCCTCGTAGTTGGTGCCCAGGGGGTTCTTCTGGAAGCAGCCGGTCTTCTCCATCGTCACGTACTTGTCCAGCGCGGTCGCCCACTGCGACGTCGCGAAGGTGGTCTGTCCGGACTGCATCTTCTGGTCGAAGTCGCGGTCCGGTCCGTAGACGGTGGTGGCGACCAGCGCGTACAGCGCGAGCTGGGTCACCCAGTTGTCCTGATTGCCCAGCGCGAAGGCGGGCGTCCCCTTGGCCTTGGCGTCCCGGCAGAACGCCAGCAGCTTGGTCCAGGTGTCCGGCGCGGTGAGGCCCGCCTTGTCCAGGGCCTGTTGGTTGTAGACCGCTCCTATGCCGTTCTGCCCGAAGATCGCGTTGTACGTCTTGCCCTCGTACTGGGCGACGCTCTTGATCGCCTCGGGCATCCTGCCGGCCCAGGCCTGGTCGGAGAGGTCGCGCAGGTAACCCGGCTTGGCGAGGACGTAGGTGGCGCCGGGGTTGCCGTTGCCCGGCCACACCGACATCACGTCGGGTGCGGTGCCGGAGGACAGCTGGGTGCGGATCTGCTGCTGGTACTGGTCGGCGCCGCTGGTGGTGTAGCGGACCTTGACGCCCGGGTTGGCCTTCTCGAACGCCTTGACGACGTCCTCGACGGAACCCTGGTCGACCGAGGCGAGGGTCAGCGTCTTGGAACCGCCGCCTCCGGACGCGGACTTGGTGCCGCCGCTGCACGCGGCGAGGAGAGCTGCGGCCGTCGTGGTGGCGACCAGGGCTGTGAGGGTGCGTGTCTTCATGGTGTCTCCCTTGCGGAGCAGAAGGCGGGGCGGAGGCGGAGCGTCATCCCCGCAGTCCTCCGGCAAAGCCGTTGATGATGCTGCGTTGCAGGAGGAAGTAGACGAGCAGGACGGGCAGGATGCTGATCACCAGCGCGGCGAAGATGAGGTTCCAGTCGGTGACGTACTGGCCGACGAAGCCGGCGATCGCGACCGGCATGGTCTGCTGGGCGCTGCCGCTCAGGTACAGCAGCGGGGTGAAGAAGTCGTTCCAGACGGCGACCGTGTTGAGCACGAGCGCGGTCACGGTGATGGGCTTGAGCATCGGCAGGACGACATGGCGGAAGCCCTGGAGCGGGGTGCAGCCGTCGATCAGTGCCGCGTCCTCGAAGTCGCGGGGCAGGGCGCGCAGGAAGCCGACGTAGAGGAAGACGGTGAAGGGCACCTGGAGGCCGGAGTAGAAGAGGACGAGCGCCCAGGGGGTGCCGAGCAGGCCGAGGTCGCGCATGGTCTGGTAGAGCGGGAGCGAGGCGAGCTGGAAGGGCAGCACCAGGCCGAGCAGGACGAGCAGATAGGTGCCGCGTGACCAGCGGGCCGTGATGCGGGCCAGCGGATAGGCGGCGAGGGAGGAGACGGCCAGCACGATCAGGACACTGCACACCGTCACCAGCACGCTGTTGGCCAACGCGCCGCCGAGTCCGCCCTGTTGCCAGGCGTGGGAGAAGTTGTCGAGGGTCGGCGAGCTGGTCGGGGCGATGGGCGACGAGGAGTCGGAGGCCGGTCGTACCGACAGGTTCACCAGGACGTACACCGGGAAGCCGACGATCAACGCGACGGCGATCATGGCCAGTTCGAGCGCGAGGGTGCGCGGTCGGTAGCGGTTCACGAGGCGGCCCTCTCGCTGCGGGACAGCAGGACGTACTGGCCGGTGGAGGCGATCGCGACGATGATCGTCAGGACCACCGCGAGGGCGATGCTGTAGCCGAACTCGCCGAGGGTGAAGGCGTCCTTGTAGATGAGGGTCGACAGGGTGTCGGTGGCGTGGCCGGGGCCGCCGCCGGTCAGCGCGTAGACCTGGTCGAAGAGCTTGATCCCGCCGATGATCGACAGCATCAGGTTGATGGTGAGCGCCGGGGCGAGCAGGGGCCGGGTGACCGACCAGAAGCGTCGGACCGGACCGGCTCCGTCGAGCGAGGCCGCCTCGTGGATCTCCTGGGGCACCGACTGGAGTCCGGCCAGGAAGATGACCATGGAGTAGCCGGCGTACTGCCACACGGTCACGCCGACCACCGCCCACAGCGCCAGGTCGGGGCTGCCGAGCCAGTCCTGGCGCCAGGAGTCGAGGCCCACGGCGCCGAACAGGCTGTTGACCGCCCCGTCCGGGCCGAGCAGGTTGCGCCACAGGTACGCGGTCACGATCGGGGTGATCACGGCGGGGGCGAACAGCAGCACGCGCAGCAGGTTGCGGGACTTGATCGCGGTGTTGACGCCGAGGGCCAGCAGCAGCCCCAGGGCGTTCTGGACGACGGTGATGGAGACGGCGATCAGCAGGGTGTGCCAGATCGCCTGGACCGCGTCGGCGTCGTCGAACATGTCGGCGAAGTTGCCGAGGCCCACGAAGGAGAAGTGCGGATCGAGGCCGTCCCAGTCGGTGAACGCGTAGTAGACACCGCGGGCGCTCGGCACGAGCACGACGAAGGCGAACAGCAGCAGGGCCGGCGCCATGAACCACCAGGGTGGTGCGGTGCGGGTGCGGCGGGCAGGGGCGGCGAGGGTCACGGGGCGGACCTGCTTCCTTGAAACGTTTCACGTCACGCCTGGGAAACCCGATGGGTAACGTTTCCCATCGGTGGTGCCAGACCTTAAGGAGCCCCCGGCATGACGTCAAGATGCCGCGCAAGCTGCGTGATTGTTACGGCGTCCGGTCCAGGTCGGCCGGCATCCCCGCGGCGATCACGCTTACGTTGCGAGGGCAATGTCCGTACACTTCTGGCCAACGTTGCCCATGGCGTCGGAGGAAGAGCCGCATGGAGCCGCCCGCATCACCCCGTCGCGTCACCATTGTCGACGTGGCCCGTCACGCCCAGGTGTCCACCACCGCGGTGTCCAAAGTGCTGCGCAACGCGTACGGGGCCAGCCCCGAGATGCGGGCCAAGGTGCGCCGGGCGATCGAGGAGCTGGGCTACCGGCCGCTGGCGGCGGCGCGGGGGCTGCGCGGGCAGACGTACACGATCGGCGTGATGCTGCCGGACATCCGCAACCCCTTCTTCCCGGAGATCCTCGACGGTGTCACCGCCTGTCTGGAGGACACCGACTACCAGGTCCTCCTGGGCCCGGGGTGCAACGGCGAGAAGGAGGAGGCCAAGGTCACCGAGGCCATGATCGACCGCGGGATGGACGGTCTCATCCTGGTCGCGCCGGTGTCCCCGCCCAGCCATCTCGAACATGTCGCCTCCGTCGTGCCGACCGTGGTCGTCGGCCGCCACGGGAACTCCCCGGCCTACGACAGCGTCGGCGACGACGACGTGGCGGGGGCGGCGCTGGTGGTCGGCCATCTCGCGGGGCTCGGGCACCGCCGGATCGCGCACATCGAGCACCACGAGACCGACCCGACCCGCAGTGTCGAGATGCCGAACGCCCAGCGCGCCGACGGCTACCGGCGGGCCATGCGGGATTTCGGCCTGGACGAGGAGATCGACGTGGTCTCCACGACCTACACGCAGGAGGGCGGGTACGAGGGCGCGCTGGAGCTGCTGGCCCGTCCGCGCAGGCCCACGGCCGTCTTCGCGGGGGCCGATGTCGTGGCCATGGGGGTGCTGGAGGCGGTGGCCGAGGCCGGTCTCTCGGTTCCCGGGGACATCTCGGTGGTCGGCTACGACAACACGACCTTCGCCGCGCTCGGCCCGATCTCCCTGACCAGCGTCGACCAGGCGGGCAACGAGATCGGCCGCAACGCCGCCCGACTCCTCCTGGAACGGATCGCGGACCGCGCGAAGCCGTCGGTACGGATCAGACTCACTCCGACGCTGGTGGCCCGACGGACGACGGCGGCGCCGCGGGCTGTGTGAGACGGGGTCACCGGGCCGGGGGCTCCGGGGCGCCGGGCCGGGGCGTTCGTGTCCGCGCGGCGCCGGTCCGGGGGCTTCGGGGCGCCTGACCTCCGGTCGGACGCCGGGCCGGGGCGTTCGTGTCCGCGCGGCGCCGGTCCGGGGGTTGGAGGCGGCTGATCGCCGGTCGGACGCCGGGCCCCGGCGTTCGTGTCCGCGCGCCCGCCTCGGCCGGACGGCCGCCGCTCGCTGCCCCCAGGCGTGTCCGGGGAGCGACCCGCCCCGAAGACCCCGCACCGGTCAGACAGGCTCCTCCCCCGCGGTCAGCGGTGTCACCGTCACCTGGTCGATGACGGGGGCGTAGGCCGAGCGCCGGCCGTACGCGTTCCCGGTGTCGCCGTCGAAGTCGGGGAGTTCGTCGGCGGTGAAGGTGACGGTGTTGAGGCCCGGGCGCAGGGTGACCGGCACGGCCAGGGTCCAGAAGTTGTTGAAGTGGAAGGTGGTGGGGAACAGCACCCGCTGCGCCGGGCCGCCGTTGACGGAGAGGTCGGCGTGGCGGCAGACCGGGTCCGGGTTGTAGTGGGTGGAGGACGGCTGCTCGCCGTTGGAGTAGCGGACGGTCAGCGCATGGCGTCCGGCGCGGTCCGCGGTGACCGTCAGGGAGAGCGCGTTCGCGGGCCCGGCGCCGACTCCGTCGACCGCCTTGCCCCCGTTGGCGTACAGATATCCCGTCACCCTCGCCGTCCCGGTCAGGAGGCCTGCCTCCGCGGCGTACCCGCTCGTGGGCAGCAGTCCGCGCGAGGGGGCGACCCGCAGCCGGTCCACGATCAGCCGGTCCGAGGTCCCGGTCACGGTGATCTTGTTGATGCCGCCGGCCAGGAAGAGCGGTACGGCGCCCCGCTCGACGCGTCCGATCTCCTCGCCGTTGACGCTCAACACCCCTTCCCCGGGCCCGAGTACGTCGACGGTGACGGATGCCTCGCCGTCGTCGGCCGCGTGCGCCCAGAAGGTGACGGTGCCGCCTCGCGGGAGCACGGCGACCGCGGGTCCGGAGGCTCCGCGATGGGCGTGGCTGACCCGGGCGCCACCGCCGAGATCGGCGAACTCGGCGTCGTACAGGGCGGTTTCGTCCTCCTCGCGCAGGACGAGGTCCAGCTTGTCGACGAGCGCGTCACCCTTGGTGACCCCGAGGCCGGGGTCCTGGGCGGCGAGGGTGATCCGGTGCCGGCCCGCGGTCAGCCGCACCCGGGTGTCGGTGTGCCCCCACACCGCCCGCTTGTAGCCGAGCGGCAGCCGCAATTCGCGCGGGTCCTCGCCGTCGACGCGCAGGAAGACGTTGGTGGGTCCCTGCTCGCGCACCAGGTCCGCGAGGTTGTGCGAGCCTGCGAAGACCATGAGGTCGTACGTCCCGTCCTGCGGGACCTCGATGTCGAAGGCGAGCACCCCGTCGGAGCCGGTGCGCAGCCCGCCCACGTGGTAGCCGCCGGAGGTGGCGAACCGGTCGACGGCGGACGGGGATCCCTCGGGTCCGTTCAGCGAGTAGCCCCCGCCCGTCCAGGTCGCGTCCTCGGCCTCGTACGTGCGCCTCCAGCGCACCGAGGGCGGCAGGGAAGCGGCCCCGTTGCCGCCGGGCGAGAGGATCACCTGGTAGGCCGACATGGCGTCGAGACCGGTCAGACCGACCGTCACCGTGCCGTCCAGGACGGGGAGTTCCTCGTCCCGAAGCCGCAACGGCTGTTCCGCGGAGCCCACTTGGCCCGTCCAGGGGATCTCCACGAGCCGTACGTGGACCACGGCACCGAAGACCTCCGCGTCCACGCCCGTGAAGACGAGGTCCGCGGGACCGTCCGCGCCCCCGAACAGCGCCCGCGCCTGCCGCTTCTCGCGGTCGAGGGCGGCAACGCCCTGGAGGGTGTACTGCACGTTGGGGTGCGGGGCGACGACCCGGACGGTGTTCCCGGTCAGCTGTCCGTAGGCGTTGTACAGCCACCACTGGCCGTTGGCCTTGTTCGCCTCCACCGCCGAGTCGTTGAGATTGCCGGCGATGTTCCAGTAGGCGAGGTCGGCGTCGACCTTCGACTCCTCGATCGCGGCGATCCACTGGATCATCTGGCCGGGCACCGAGACGTGGTAGTTGTGCGCGTACTCGTTGATGTTGACGGGCAGCGGGCCGATGCCCAACTCCCGTTCCAGGTCTCGGTACTTGGCTATGTTGGTGCGCACCTCGGCGGGCGAGGACAGTTCGTGCCAGGTGACGATGTCGGGCAGCACGTCCCGGGACTTCGCGAACTCCAGGAAGTCCCTGACCTCCGGGTACAGGATGCAGGTGTTGGGTCCGGCCACCCGCGCGGCCGGGTCGAGGTCCTTGATGAGGCGGTGGGCGGCCTCCCAGGCGGCGAAGTAGGGGGCCGGCTCGGTCCGCCAGGACACCCCGTCGTAGCTCCACTCCCCCTCGCCGAACATGTTGCCCTCGGGCTCGTTGAACGGCACGTAGACGATGTGGGACCGCAACTCCCCCAGGGTCAGGACGTGTTCGACCTGGCGGCGGATCACGTCCAGGTGTCCCGCGAGCCGCTCCTCTCCGGTGGCGCCGGGCCACTCGTAGGGAAAGCCGCGGTGGAAGTCGGGCAGATAGACGTAGACGTCCTTGCCGCCGGCCGCCACGAAGGGCGGCAGGATCTCCAGGGCGTCGCCGCCGGGGTGCTGGGCGCCGTCCTGGGCCTTGGTCGTCACCGTGCGCGGGTACATGCCCTCCACCACCACGCGGCTGGGCACGCCGTCGCCGTAGAGGCCGTAGAGGGTGCCGCTCGCTCCGCCGTGGAAGGGGCCGGTCTCGGTGCCGAGGTCGATGACGAGCTGGTCGGGGGCGGGGCCTTCGGCTGTCACGGCATCCATCCTTCGTTCGACATTCCGTACGACAGTCGATGATCAGCACCGACCTGGACGAACGTAGGAACCGCGGGCGGACCGCGTCAACAGGCAACCGGCTTCGAAACTTGCGAAACCGCAGGTCGGCGGCGTCAGGCGCGCAGCACTCCGAGGGTGCCCTCCAGTCGGCCGAGCAGTTCGCCGAGCCGGGCGGCGAGCTCGCCCCGCGCCTCGGGGGTGAGAACGGACAGCACGGCCGTCTCGTACGCCAGTTGCTCGGGCAGGATCCCGTCGACCAGCTCGCGCCCCGCCTCGGTGAGCCGGAGATGGGCGACCCGGCGGTCGCGGGTGTCGCCCCGGCGCTCCACCAGGCCCCGCTCGGTCAGCTGCTTGAGGCGCTTGGTGACGGCGGCGCCCGAGGAGAAGGTCTCGCGGGCCAGGTCGCCGGGGGTGAGTTCGTGGCCGGTGCGGCGCAGGGCGCCGAGCAGGTCGAACTCGGGGCGGCTGAGCCCGGCCCGGCGCAGCGGGGCGTCCTCGGCCTGCTGGAGCAGGGCGGCGCAGCGGTTGACCCGGCCGATGATCTCCATGGGGCCGGTGTCGAGGCCGGGGTGGACGGTCTGCCACTGCCGGACGACGGCGGCGACGGTGTCGTTCCTCGTCGGGTCCGCCGGTCGTCCGTTCGGTGCCGTCATGCGCGTGCGCCCTCCGCTCTGTGGTGCCGGACCGTCGCGGCGAGCGTACGGTGTCCGGCCCGCTCGGCACGCACCACCCTCTCCTCGGGCAGGGCCCGCTGCCACCATTCGCCGGAGGCGGCCTCGACGGTGGCGCGCAGGTCGACCAGGGCGGCGGCGAGGACACGCCGGGCGTGATCCAGCACGCCGGGTTCCGTGCGTGGCTCCGCGACGAGCCGGGCGGTGCGTTCCCGGGCCCCCTCCACGGCGGCCAGCGCCTGCTCGACCCGGTCGCCCGCCCGCCGGTTGGTGACGGCGACCGCGGCGACGAATCCCACCAGGGCTCCGACGACGGTGTCCGCGAGCCGCTCGGTGATCAGCCGGCCCGGCTCCTGGTGTCCCGCGAACTCGGTGATGAGCAGCGCCATCGGGGTCACACAGATGCTGCCGAGCCAGTAGTTGCGGCTGATGAGCGCCTCCGCACCGAAGTTGAAGGCGAGGCAGCACAGCACGAGCGCGGCGGGCCCGAGGTGGGCGAGCGGGACCACGGCGGCGAACACCAGCACCCCGAGGAGGTTGCCGACCACCCGCTGGACGCCCCGGCTCCAGGTGAGGGTGACGTTGGCCTGGTAGAGGGAGGCCGCGGTGACCAGGGCCCAGTAGGGGCGGCCGACGCCGAGCGCGAGGGAGGCGTAACCGGCCAGGGCGCAGCCCACCGCGGTGCGGACGGCGATCGGGGCGAGCGGGCCGAGGGCGCGCCACCAGGGGCGGCCGGGGACGGCCAGTTCGATGTCCACGCCGAGGAGTTCGTCGTCGTACGACGTCCTCGGGACCTCTCCGTTGCCGCGCAGTGCGCGGGCCCAGGCGCGCAGGCGGTCCGGGTCGGCGTCGGCGGGGGCCGCGAGGGCGGTCTCGGCGCGGACGACGAGGCGTTCGAGGGCGCGCCGGGTCTCGGAGCGGGTTCCGGCCGCCAGGAGGGTGTGCCAAGCGGCCTGGACGGCGGCATGGGCGGTCCGGCCGGTGTGGGCGCTCGGGCTCCGCACGTGAGCGGCGGCCGCGCTGAGCGCGTGGGCGGTGGCGCGTCGCTCCGGTCCGTGCGGGCGCAGCAGGCCGGGTGCCATGCCGATGAGCCAGGCCCAGGCGCCCGCGGCGAGGGCCAGGGCGAGGTGGCCGGGGACCTGGGCGAGGGTCTGCGGGGCGAACAGGGAGGCGGAGCTGATGAAGGTGAGGACCACATGGCCCGGCGGGCCGATCCGGGTCGCGTCGCACAGGGTCTTCTGTACGGCGGCCACCAGCGCGCCGACGGTCACGAGGACGACCGCGCTGCCGGTGAGGGAGGCGGCGACCAGACCGGCCCCGAGGCCGGCGACCATGCCGAGCACCACCCAGGCCAGGGCGCGGGCCCGGGCGGCGTAGGGCCGGTTGTGGGCGTACAGGGCGCACAGGGACCCGGCCATGGTGTACATCGCGAGGTCGAGGCGGCCGAGGGCGAGCAGGGTGAGGTTGGGCGGGGCGACCGCGACGACCACGCTGAGGGCGGGCTTGAACCAGATGTCGGAGGGCCTGCCGAGGCGCAGCACGCCGGCCAGCGGGAGACGGGTGCTCATGGGTATGACATTAGCAGGTGTTTTACTCGTAAACGAGTCTCGGATGACGGCCCTGACCTGCTGTGCTCCGTCGCACGCTCCCCGCGTACACCCTTGCGCTCGATTGCGCGCCGCACGGCCCGGGCATTTCTTGACCGACCGTCGACGGGGGTGGTGGACGTGCACGGACCGGCTTCGCCCGGCTGGCTGCTCGTGGCGCTCTGCGCGGCGACCGGGGCGTACTGCCTGCTGCGGATGCGCAGCAGCGTCGAGGAACAGCGCCGGGCCGCGGGCGGCGAGGCGCTGATGGGCTTCGGCATGGCCGTGATGGCCGTACCGGCCGCCGTGTTCACACCACCGTCGTGGGCCTGGCCGCTCTACGCGGCCGTCTTCGGCGGCGCCGCGCTGCGCGCGCTGTGGGCGGCGCGTGCAGCTGCCCATCACCTGCACCACCTGGTGGGGGCCGGGGCCATGGTCTACATGGCGGTGGTGATGGCGACCTCTACCGGACACCATGGCGGTGCGGGAGTCCCTCTGGTCACAGGCGTGCTGCTGCTCTACTTCACGGGATACGTCCTGCTGTCCGGCGCCCGCCTGATACCGGTGACCGCCGGGGTGGCAGCCGTGGGCTGGGGCGACCGGCCGGAACTCGCGCGGGCGTGCCGGCTGTCGATGGGCATCGCGATGGTGGCCATGCTGCTGACGATGTGAGGGGAGCGGCTCCCCACGGCCGGCGGCGCGCGGGCCGGTCGCTTGCGAGACGGCAGCCCGGATCGGCCCTCACCCCGGGTATTGGCCTCAAGGCGCACGGGTCGGCGAGGATCGCGGTATGCACATCTCGTCCGTCGACTCCCCGCCCCGTCCGTCGGAGCACCGGACCGCGGCTCGCGCCACCGGTGTCCTCGCCCTGTGCTCGGTGCTGCTGCTGGTGCTGGTCGTCGCCGAGTGGGGGCCGCTGCTCACCGCCGACGGCGAGATCGCCGACACCACGCACCGCTGGGCGGTCGACGAACCAGGGCTCACCCATGCCTTCCGGATCCTCTCGGACTGGGTCTGGGACCCCTGGACGATGCGCCTCCTGGCCGCGGTCGCGGCGATCTGGCTGGTGTGGCGGCGCCATGCCCGCTGGACGGCCCTATGGCTGGTGGCCACATGTGCGGTGGGCACACTGGTCCAGCAGGTCCTGAAGGCCGCGGTCGGCCGCGAACGCCCCGTCTGGCCGGACCCGGTCGACACCGCGCACTTCGCGGCCTACCCGTCGGGGCACGCCCTGACGGCCACGGTCGTCTGCGGCCTCCTGCTGTGGCTCCTCCACCGTTACGGCGTCGGCGGCGTCCTGTGGTTCACGGCCCTGGCAGTCGCCGCACTCTCCGTCCTGGGCGTGGGCCTGACCCGCATCTGGCTGGGCGTCCACTGGCCCTCCGACGTACTCGGCGGCTGGGTCCTGGGCGCGACGCTGGTGGCACTGGCGGTGCTGGCCCACCGGCGATGGGTGCCGGGGGCGGAGCCGCGCGACGGGGGCACCGGGCCACGCGACGGGTGACGCCGGTGCGGCAAGACCGGGGACCACGGTCCCGCCCATCGAGGGAGCACGATCCACGTGGGCGCCCGCACGACGGACGACCATGGTCCCGCGCCACGGACGACTCCGGTCCCACGTGACGGACGTCGGCGCCTGCCCACGACAGACGGCTTCGGCACCGCGCCAAGGACGACCACCGTCCCGCCCGACGGATAACCGGCGAAGCCTAGGATCGCCGTATGTCTGCCGTCCTCTTCGACTTCTCCGGCACCCTCTTCCGGATCGAGTCCACCGAGTCCTGGTTGCGGGCCGTCCTCGACGCGGCGGGGCTCTCCCTCGACGAAGCCGAGTTGACGCGGACCGCGCGGGCGCTGGAGAGCGCGGGCGCGCTGCCCGGTGGGGCCGCGCCCGGGGTGCCGATGCCGGAGGAGGTCGCCGCCGTGTGGGGGGTGCGGGACGAGAGCGCCGAGTTGCACCGGGCCGCCTACACCGGGCTCTCGCGGCTGGTCCCGCTGCCCGATCCCGCCCTGCACGACGCGCTGTACGAACGGCACATGTCCCCCGCCGCCTGGCAGCCCTACCCCGACGCCGCCGAGGTGCTGGGCACCCTGCGCGAGCGCGGCATCGGGGTGGGCGTGGTCAGCAACATCGGCTGGGACCTCAGGCCCGTCTTCCGCGCGCACGGCCTCGATCCGTACGTCGACGCGTACGTGCTGTCGTACGAGCACGGCGTCCAGAAGCCGGACCCCGGGCTTTTCCGGACAGCCTGCGCGGCGCTCGGCGTCGAGCCGGCGGACGTCCTGATGGTCGGTGACGACCGACGGGCGGACGGCGGAGCGGCGGCCCTGGGCTGCGGGGTGCACTTCGTGGACCATCTGCCGGTGGCGCGGCGCCCCGACGGGCTGCGGCCGGTCCTTGATCTGGTGGGCTGAGAGCCCGGATCGGCGCCCGGAAATCGGTGGCCGAAAACGGGGCGGTCACCCCGCGGGGAAGGTCGCCTGAGGCCACCACTGGAGCGTATGCTCGCCCACCCTGGACGATCCCCCGCGTCGCCCAGAGCAGGCGGCAGCCCGGACCAGGCCTTTCACGGGCCGATCCGGACGCGCTGAGTATAGTTGGCTGATAGCCAGTCAACGCAGGAGTTACAGCATGTCCCCGCGCAGCGCCTCGGTCAATGAAGAGTTGCGCCGCCGTTCCCGGGAGCGGCTCCTGCAGGCGGCCCTGGAACTGGTCTCCGAGCGCGGATACGAGTCCACGACCCTCGGCGACATCGCGGACCGGGCCGGTTCGGCGCGCGGTCTGGTCTCGTACTACTTCCCCGGGAAGCGCCAGTTGGTGCAGTCCGCCGTGCACCGGCTCATGCACCGCACGCTGGAGGAGGCCCTGGAGCGCGAGCCGCGCACCGAGGACGGCCGGGAGCGGATGGCGCGGGCCATCGACGCGGTCCTCGGCCTGGCCAGGGACCGGACCGTGCTGATGCGCCAGCACATGGCGGGCCTGCTGGACACCGAGGGCTTCGTGCAGTGCCCGGAGCAGCAGCGCCTGGCCGAACTGCTGCGGGACACCATGGAGCGGCACGGCTCGCAGACGGTCGAGACCGACTACCCGATGCTGCGCTCACAGCTCATGGGCGCGGTCTACGCGATGGTCCTGCCGAACGTGCCGCTGCCGATCGCCACCCTGCGCGCCGAGTTGTTCGCGCGCTACCGGCTCGACTGGGAGCAGGGCGTCCCGCCGGGCACCGAGGCGCCCGGCGGGACGTGTGACGCGGATCTGTCGCGGTTCTTCGAGACGGGCCGGGGGCCCGGGGATCAGTCGAAGTAGTCCGGCTGCGTCTGGACGTTGAGCTCCCCGAGCCGCACCTTCCTGGCCGGATCCGTCCGCTTGTCGCTGAGCTTCAGCACGTCGAAGCCTTTGACGATGTCGTTGGAGTAGATGTAGCCGTTGTAGTAGTACGCCGACCAGGCCCCGCCGGTCTGCATGGTGGTCGTGTTGAGCGGACCGCGCTCGAAGTAGGCGATCTCCCGGGGCTTCGAGGAGTCGGTGAAGTCCCAGACGGACACGCCTCCCTGGTACCACGCCTGGACCATGAGGTCCTTGCCCTTGACCGGGATCAGCGAGCCGTTGTGGGCGACGCAGTTCTCGGTGTCGGCCTGGTAGCGGGGGATCTTGTAGTAGCTGCGGAAGACGAGCTTGCGCTTGTCGCCCTTGCCAACGATGTCGTAGATGCCGTCGGCGCCGCGGTTCGGGCCGATCGCCGCGTTGCAGGTGGCCGCGCCGCCGCCGCCCAACTCGTCGGTGAAGACGACCTTGTTGGCCTTCTGGTTGAAGGTCGCGGAGTGCCAGAACGCGAAGTTCACGTTGTCCTGCACCCGGTCGATGACCTTCGGGTGCTCCGGATCCTTGATGGAGAACAGGATGCCGTCACCCATGCAGGCACCCGCCGCGAGGTCCTTGCTCGGGAGCACCGTGATGTCGTGGCAGCCGGTGGTCTTGGAGACGCCCGGGTTGGTGGGCGCGCCGGGGTTGCCGCCGCCGTCGGGGCCCTCGCCCGGGAAGAGCACCGGGAAGTTGACGACCGCCGCCGTCTCGGGGGCGTTGCGCGGCACCTTGATGACCGAGATGCCGTCGTGCGGGGGCTGGCAGTCGGGGTAGGCGGCGTTCGGGGAGTACGAGGAGACGTAGAGGTAGACGTTCCTGCGCTCCGGCACCAGCGTGTGGGTGTGCGAGCCGCAGGCGGTCTCGACAGCGGCGACGTACTTCGGGTTGCGCTTGTCGCTGATGTCGAAGACCTTCATGCCCTCCCACGACGACTTCTCGGTCACCGGCTGGGTGGTGCTGTTGCAACTGCTGTCGCTGCGCGAGGAGTCGGTGGAGAGGAACAGCAGGTTCCCGGAGACGGAGATGTCGTTCTGGGAGCCGGGGCACAGCACCTGGGCGATGGTCTTCGGCGCCTTCGGGTTGCTGATGTCGAAGATGCGGAAGCCGTCGTAGTTGCCGGCGAACGCGTACCGGCCCTGGAAGGCCAGGTCCGAATTGGTGCCGGGCAGCGCGTCCTTGGGGACGTTGACGAGGTGTTCGATGTTGGCGGAGTGGACGATCTCGTCCTGGCCGGGGATCTCGCCGTCGGCTATCGCCGCGCGCACCTCGGCCTCGGTGCTCCTGGACACCCCCTTGCTCGCGGCCGGCCCGTCCCCGGGATCGGGGGTCGCGACGGCCGGACCGGCGGTCAGCAGCGCGGCCAGGAGACCCGCGGCGGCCGCGGCAACTCCCAGACGTCTGTGCCGGGTTCGGGACTCACTCAACAGGATCACTGTTTTCCTCCCTGTGCCGTTCATGTGGAACGGTTCACGCGTCACCGCAGTATCGTCTGCATCATGCACAGATCAACAGAGGGCAACGAACCTGTAATGAGAGGACCATGGGTGGGTACTGTGCTTTTCGGCCGTGTGCCGTACGTGACGGCCGTCCTGGCAGTCGTCGCAGCCCTGGCCCTCGCGGGCTGCGACTCCGACACGGACCCCAAGTCGGCCTCGGCGAACGGGCCTTCGGTGCTGGTGCCGGGCAAACCGGGTGAGGCGAACCGCACGCTCTCCGCACAGGACGCGGAGGAACAGCGCGGCGACGACGACACTCCCAACTCGGCGGACGTCTCGTACGCGCGGATGATGATCGCGCACCACGCCCAGGCGCTGGAGATGACCGAACTGGTCCCGGGGCGCGCCGAGTCGGCGAAGCTCAAGGCCCTCGCCGAGCGGATCGCTGCCGCCCAGGGGCCGGAGATCGAGTCGATGAGAGCCTGGCTGAAGGGCCACGGCAAGTCCGAGAAGAGCGACGGGCACTCGCACGCCACCATGCCCGGCATGGCGACCGAATCCCAGCTGAGGAACCTGCGCGCGGCGAAGGGGAAGGCGTTCGACGAGCTCTTCCTCACGCTGATGATCACTCACCACCAGGGGGCGATCACCATGGCCACGGAGGTCAAGGGGCAGGGCAACAACATCCGCATCGAGGAGATGGCGGACGACGTCGTGGCCCAGCAGACGAGCGAGATCAACCGGATGCGGAACATGCTCTGAACGGGGTGCGGGGGCTCAACGCGGCTGTTCAGCGCCGAGCGTGACGAGGGGTCAGGAATCCGGCGTCACGCGCCTGGGAGATGAGCCGCAGCGACTTGCGGCGACTGTGCCCGGTCGCGCACATCACCGCGAGGACCGGGTCGACACCGTCCTGCTGGGCGGCCAGGTACTCCTGCGCGATCAGCCAACGCCCCTCGATCCCGCGGGGCCAGGCCGGGCGAGCGCGACGCGCACCACCCGCCTGGGCATCGGCCTGCGCCCCGGGCTCCCTGCCGCACGCCTCGAAGAGCGGTCCCTCGATCCAGTCCGCGAGCACACCCAGGTCGTCGAGCGACAGCGCCGGCTGCGCCCGCACATCCTCCAGGGAGACACCGTCCTCGGCCACCACCGCGAGCGTGTCCACGCGGGCCCCGTCGGCGAAGGCCAGCCGGACGTGGAACCACGAAGTCGCGCCCCCGTCCTCCCGCACTTCCCACGCGGGCCACACGGACACGCTGCCGTCCGTCGGACAACGATCAGAAAGATTAAGAAAGGATGCTTCTAGCACACACGCAACGTAACCGCATGATCACACTCCATACGAACGGACACGCGTGCCAAGGCTCCTCCGGCACTCTGTCAGACCAGCACCGGCGGTGCGATCCTGGAGGTGTCAGCGACTCCTCGCGTAGGGAGTTCCGCCGTGCTGCGTGTCGCCGTCATCGGCTCCGGGCCCAGCGGGTGCTACACCGCCCAGAGCCTCGTCCAGCAGGACCCGGACGTGCTCGTCGACGTCCTGGACCGGTTGCCCTGCCCCTACGGCCTGGTGCGCTACGGCGTGGCACCGGACCACGAGAAGATCAAGTCCCTCCAGAACAACCTGCGCACGGTCCTGGAGCACGACCGGGTGCGGTTCCTCGGCGGGGTCGGGATCGGTCCCGGCGGAGTGCCTGCCGCGCGGCTGCGCGAGCTGTACCACGCGGTCGTCCACTGCGTGGGCGCCGCGACCGACCGCCACCTGGGCATCCCGGGCGAGGACCTGCCGGGCAGCTGGTCGGCCACCGAGTTCGTGTCCTGGTACAGCGCGCACCCGGACTCCACGGCCGACGGTTTCGTCGCCGGCGCGCGGTCGGCGGTGGTCATCGGTGTGGGCAATGTCGCGGTCGACGTGACGCGGATGCTGGCGCGCGGCGTGACGGAGCTCAGCCCCACCGACATCCCGCAGCCCGCGCTGACCGCGCTCGCGGCCAGCCGGGTGACGGACGTCCACATGGTCGGCCGGCGCGGCCCCTCCCAGGCGCGCTTCACCACCAAGGAACTGCGCGAGCTGGGCTCGCTCCCGGATGTCGAAGTGGCGGTGCGGAGCGAGGAGTTGGCGCTGGATCCGGCGTATCTGGACCCCGCTCCCCTGCCCGCGCCGCAGCGCCGGAACGTGGAGGTGCTGCGGGGCTGGGCGGGAGCGGCCCCGCACCGGGCGCCCCGCACCATCTCGCTGCGCTTCTTCCTCCGCCCGGTCGAACTCCTCGCCGACGGCGGCCGGGTGGGCGCGGTCCGCTTCGAACGGACGGCGCCGGACGGCAGCGGGGGCGTGCGCGGCACCGGTGAATTCGAGGAGATCGAGGCGCAGTTGGTGCTGCGGTCGGTGGGGTACCGGGGTCTGCCGGTGGAGGGGCTGCCGTTCGACGCGGAGAGCGGCACGGTGCCCAACGTCGACGGCCGTGTGGTGCGCGGCTGCTTCGTCATGCGGGGTGAGTACGTGGCTGGCTGGATCAAGCGCGGCCCGACCGGAGTGATCGGCACCAACCGCCCGGACGCCAAGGAGACGGTGACGTCTCTGCTCGAGGACGCCCCCGCCCTCGTACGCAAGGAACTTCCCGGGGACCCGCTCGACGCGCTGCGAGCGGACGGCATCGAGCCGGTGGAGTGGGCGGGTTGGTGCGCGATAGAGCGGGCAGAAGCGGCGCTGGGCGCGTCCCTGGGCCGGCGCGTGGTGAAGCTCCCGGACTGGCAGTCCCTGCTGCATGCCGCCCAGGGGGGTGCCCTCTAGAGCACCGGCAACGCCCGACCTTCCCGCGAGGGCCGGTTCAGCCGCTCCCGGCCCGGACGGCCTGGCGGGCGGCGGCGTCGAGGAGGGAGTCGACAAGTCCCGGGAAGAGATCGTCCAGGTCGTCCCTGCGCAGGCCGTTCATCTTGGCCGTGCCCTGGTAGATCTGCCGGATCACGCCGTTCTCGCGCAGCACCCGGAAGTGGTGGGTGGTCGTCGACTTGGTGACGGGCAGATCGAAGTGCGAACAGGAGAGCTCGGCGCCGGCCGCGGCGAGCTCGCGCACGATCCGCAGGCGCATCGGGTCGGAGAGCGCGTGCAGGATGCCCTCCAGGCGGATCTCGTCGCGCTCGGGATGCGGTAGGGCGCGGCTGCTGACGGCGGGGGAGGTCACGGCGGCTCCACTTCTGCGGGACCTTCATTGTACGAGAACTCTCGTAGTTTGACACCTGGCGTACTACGATGCCTATCGTACGAGTCGACCACCGGTCCCGTGACGATTGGAGCCCGCCGTGAGCGCACTCTTCGAGCCCTTCACCCTGCGCGACCTGACGATGGCGAACCGGGTGTGGATGCCGCCGATGTGCCAGTACTCGGCCGCTCCGGACGGGCCCGAGGTCGGCGCCCCGAACGACTGGCACTTCGCGCACTACGCGGCCCGCGCGGCCGGCGGCACCGGCCTGGTCATCGTCGAGGCCACCGGCGTCAGCCCCGAGGGCCGTATCTCGCCCTACGACCTCGGCATCTGGAACGACACCCAGGTCGAGGCGTTCCGCCGCATCACCCGCTTCCTGGCCTCCCAGGGCACGGTTCCGGGAATCCAGCTCGCCCACGCCGGCCGCAAGGCCGCCACCGACCAGCCCTGGAAGGGCGGCGCGCCGCTCGCCCAGGACGCGCGGGGATGGCAGCCGCTGGGCCCGAGCGCGGTGGCCTACGACGAGAAGCACCCGGTTCCGACGGAGCTGACGACCGCTCAGATCGCGGAAGTGGTCGGCCAGTTCGCGGACGCGGCCCGTCGCGCCCTCGCCGCCGGTTTCGAGGTCGCCGAGATCCACGGCGCCCACGGCTATCTGATCGGCAACTTCCTCTCCCCGCACAGCAACCACCGCACCGACGAGTACGGCGGCTCGTTCGAGAACCGCACCCGCTTCGCGCTGGAGGTCGTCGACGCGGTCCGTGCGGTCTGGCCCGACGACAAGCCCCTCTTCTTCCGCATCTCGGCCACCGACTGGCTGGAGGAGGGCGGCTGGACCCCGGACGACACCGTCCGCTTCGCCCGCGACCTCCAGGCGCACGGCATCGACCTCCTGGACGTCTCCAGCGGCGGCAACGCGTCCGGCGTCCGCATCCCGGTCGCTCCCGGCTACCAGGTTCCCTTCGCCGCCCGCGTCAAGGCGGAGACCACCCTGCCGGTCGCCGCGGTGGGTCTGATCACGGACGCCGAGCAGGCCGAGAAGATCCTGTCCAACGGCGAGGCGGACGCGGTGCTGCTGGGCCGCGAGTTGCTGCGCAACCCGTCCTGGGCCCGGCACGCGGCGCGCGAGCTGGGCGGGGACGTCCATGTGCCGGACCAGTACCACCGGTCGGTCTGACACCGGACGTCCCGCCGGACGGCGTGCAGGCTCAACTCACCGTGCACGCCTTCCCGTTGAGCGTGAAGGCACCCGGCGCCGCGCTGTTCCCACCGTGGTTCGCCTGGTAGCCGATGCTGACACTCGCGTTCGGGGCGATCGCCGCGTTGTACGACGCGTTCGTGGCCGTCACCGCTCCCGAGCTCGGGGCGTACGTGGCGCCCCAGCCGTTGGTGATGGTCTGGCCGCCGGGCAGGGTGAAGGCGAGTTGCCAGCCGTTGATCGACGTCGTGCCGGTGTTGGTGACGGTGACGGACGCGGTGAGGCCGGTGTTCCAGGCGTTGGTCGTGACCGTCACCTTGCAGGCGCCGGGCTGGGGTTGGGGCGCGGGTCCGTCGCCGCCCAGCCCGAAGAAGGTCAGCGCGCGCTCGGCCATGCCCCAGCTGTACAGGTTGTGGCCGACACCCTGGAGGCTGACGGCCTCCACCGGGGCCCGGTCACCGGTGGCGCCGTAGCGGGTGCGGGTCCAGCCGGAGACGGGGGAGTCGGTGGCGGCGGGCGTCTGGCCGACGCCGAGGACGTTCGTCCACTGCTTGATCTCCTCCCCGAAGTTGGGGTAGCGCAGCACGTCGTCCTCGGTGCCGTGCCACACCTGCATGCGGGGCCGGGTGCCGGTGTAGCCGGGGTAGGCGGCGCGCACCAGGTTGCCCCACTCCTGCGGGGTGCGGGTGATCGTGCCGCCGGAGCAGGCGCTGTTCCACTCCGAGCCGTCCGTCGTAGCGAAGCAGCCGAAGGGGACGCCGGAGAAGGCGGCGCCGGCCGCGAAGACGTCCGGGTAGTCACCGAGCAGGACGTTGGTCATCATCGCGCCGGAGGAGATGCCGGTGGCGTAGATCCTCGCGGTGTCGGCGGAGTAGGTGCCGACCGTCCAGTCGATCATCGACTTGATGCCGACCGGGTCGCTGCCGCCGCCGCGCTTCAGCGCCTGCGGCGAGGACACGTCGAAGCACTTGCTGGCACGGGTGACCGAGGGGTAGATCACCACGAACCCGTGGGTGTCGGCCAGTTGGGCCCATTCGGTGCCGTTGTACATGGCAGGTCCCGAGCCCGTGCAGTAGTGCACGGCCACGACGACGGCCGGGTGCGCGGTGACGTTGGCCGGCACGTACAGGTACATCTGGAGGTTGCTGGGATTCGCGCCGAAGCCCGTCACCTCGGTGAGCGTGGCGGCCGGCACCGCCTCGGTGCGTGCCGAGGCGGTGGGCCCGGAGAGGAAGACCGCCGCGAGCAGCGACAGCACGGACAGCAGCAGCGAGCTCAGCCGTCTCCGCGGGGAGTTGCGGGGGGTGGTGGACACGTCCTTGCCCCTTTCCTTGAGCAGGGAGAGTTGGTCCGAGGCGCCCGGCGAGCATCGTGGCATGCACATGGCTGCCATGGAAGCGCTCCCACACGTCGAAAGAATTCGCTCGCATTAACCACCCCTCCCCCACCCGGGTGGCCGAAGGTCTTCTGCGCGAAGCGTTGACTAGAAAGCGCTTGCCCCCTACCTTCCGTTCAGTGATGTGAACGACCCTGCGGCGAGCGGTCCACACATCACCACTCTGCACTGCGCAAGTCGTTCAACATGGCGATCAATTTTCACGTACATGTCCGACCCGGCACCAAGCAGGCACCCCGAAGGGACGCACCCGCATGCGTACTCGCCCCCCACGTGCACACGCGCAAAGATCCGCTCTGGCCGCCGGTGCGGCCGCGCTCGCGACGGCGGCCGCCCTGGCCGTCCCGCAGCCGGCCGGGGCCGCCGAGACCTCCCCCATCGGTTTCGGCGCCGGAACCACCGGCGGTGGCAGCGCCTCGGCGGTCACCGTCTCCACCCTGGCCGCCTTCAAGGCGGCCGTCACCGGCAGCACGGCGAAGGTCGTCAAGGTCAACGGCCTGATCTCGCTGAGCGGCACGGTCGACGTCGGCTCCAACACCACGGTGCTGGGCGTCGGTTCGTCGTCCGGGTGCACCGGCGGCGGGCTGCGGCTGAAGAAGGTCACCAACGTCGCGGTCCGCAACCTGAACATCAGCAAGCCCCTCGCACCCGCCGACGGCATCGAGGTGCAGGCCTCGACGAAGGTGTGGATCGACCACAACTCCTTCTCGGCGGACCGCGATCACGACAAGGACCACTACGACGGTCTGCTGGACATCAACCACGCCTCGGACAACGTCACGGTGTCCTGGAACACCTTCAAGGATCACTTCAAGGGCTCGCTCGTCGGCCACAGCGACAACAACGCGAGCGAGGACACCGGCCATCTGAAGGTGACGTACCACCACAACTGGTTCAACAACGTCAACTCGCGCATCCCCAGCCTGCGCTTCGGCACCGGGCACTTCTACGACAACTACGTCGTCGGTGCCGAGACCGCGGTGCACTCGCGGATGGGCGCCCAGATGCTCGTGGAGAACAACGTCTTCCGCAGTACCGGAGTCGCTGTCACCACGAACCGGAGCAGTGACGTCGACGGATACGCCAACCTGCGCGGCAACGACCTCGGCGGAGCCGCCACCGAGATCTCCCGCGTCGGCACCTTCACCACCGCTCCGTACGGCTACACCGCCGAGCCCGCCTCCTCCGTCACCGCCTCGGTGACCGGCGGCGCGGGCGCCGGAAAGATCTGACCACCCCCCACCGTCCACCCCCTACGGAAGAAGGATTCGGGACATGACTTCTTCGGCACGTCCACACGCGCGTACGCGTGCGCTGACCGGCGCCGCGGCCGCACTCGGCCTCTCGGTTGGCATGATCATGACAGTCAACGCGCCGACCGCCACGGCCGCCACCTGGCCCACCGCGAACGGCAGCCAGGCGGTCTCCTCGACCATCCAGCTGTCCGGCACCAAGGACTACGGGATGAAGCGCCTGTACGGCACGGGCGACCTGGGCAGCGGCAGCCAGGACGAGGACCAGGGGCCGATCCTGAACCTGGCCGCCGGAACCGTCCTCAAGAACGTCATCATCGGGGCTCCCGCCGCCGACGGCATCCACTGCGCGGGCAGCTGCACGCTCCAGAACGTGTGGTGGGAGGACGTCGGCGAGGACGCGGCCACCTTCCGCGGCTCCTCCTCGTCCAACGTGTACACCGTCTCCGGCGGTGGCGCGCGGTCGGCCAGCGACAAGGTGTTCCAGTTCAACGGCGCCGGGACGCTCAACGTCTCGAACTTCGCGGTGCAGAACTTCGGCACCTTCGTGCGCTCCTGCGGCAACTGCTCGACGCAGTACAAGCGCACGATCAACCTCAACACCATCGAGGCGACCTATTCGGGGAACAAGCTCGTCGGCATCAACACCAACTACGGCGACAGCGCGTCCCTGAAGGGGATCACGATCGTCGGCGACTCCGGCAAGAAGATCGTCCCGTGCCAGAAGTACATCGGGAACAACACGGGCAAGGAGCCGACCACCAACGGCAAGGACCCTGACGGCACCTACTGCAAGTACACGACCTCCGACATCACCTACAGGTAGTCCCGTCGGCAGGTGAAGGCGGCCGTACGAAGCGTCCCCGCACGACGCTTCGCACGGCCGCCGTGTCATGCGGGCAGGTGGTGCTGGGGCACGGTGTCCGCCAGCTCCCGCTGGTAGGCCGCGTACGCGGAGCGCAGCCGCGCACCGGGCCAGTCGGGCGGCAGGAGGTCGGGCGGCAGCACCGGATCGGTCAGCAGATGCCGTACGACCGCCGCGAAGCCGGTGAGCCGGTCCGCGGGGCGCTCCACGCGCGCGACATGCGCGAGCAGCGCCTGGGACCGGGCCGCCCACCCGTCCAGGGGCCACAGTGCCGTAGCCAGTTCGGGCGCCGGGCGGTCAGGGCGGGCCGTGGAGCGCAGGGCGACCGCGTCGAGGCCGTCGGGGAGCGGCCGTAGGAGATTGGCGGGGCGCAGCCAGACGCCCTCGCGGAGTTCGGCGAGCCGCAGGGTGGTCAGCCGCGCGCGCAGCTCGGCACGTTCGGCGGGGCCGCGGCCCGTCGCGGTGATCACGACCATCTCCCAGTCGCCGCTCCACGCGCGCGTGGAGGGGTGCACGGCGTCGTCCTGGCGTCGCTGGCGCGCGAGCAGGCGGTCGCTGAGGCCGTAGACGGTGTCGGCGCGCCGCAGGTCACCGGCGCTCACCATCCGGCTGAGCGCGGCACGCAGTGTGGAGCCTCCCACCCCGAACGGCTCCACCGCGCGGACCAGGTCCTTCACCGGCATCTCCGGTGGATGGGCACCCAGGAGCAGGCTCAGCACGACCGACCGCGCGGAGAGCGGTCGCAGGTCGATCCCACCGGGCCGTGCCGACACGTTCCTCCGCATGGCCAGTCACTGTACGTCCTGTTGCACTATTGCTACGACCGCAGAGCAGGTGCAACATGGACGCCATGGCTTCTCTCCCCGCGTCCGGACACGCCGCCACCCACACCGTCACCAATCAGCCGCCTCCTCTCGCCCCGTACGACGCCTCGGCCGACACCGTCCTACTGGAAGGGCTGCGCCGCGAGGGCGCCGGCTGGGCCGAGGAGGGGGTCCGGCGGCTCGGGCTGCGGGCGGGCAGCGCCGAGGCCCAGGAGTGGGCGGATCAGGCCAACCGGCACGAGCCGGTGCTGCGCACGCACGACCGCTACGGCAACCGGGTCGACGAGGTCGACTTCCATCCGAGCTGGCACCACCTGATGCGGACCGCCGTGGCCGAGGGACTGGCCGGCACACCGTGGGCGGAGGACCGGCCCGGGGCCCATGTCGCCCGTACGGCGGGCGGGTTGGTCTGGGGACACACGGACGCCGGCCACGGCTGTCCCACGTCGATGACGTACGCGGCGATCCCGGCACTGCGCAAGGAGCCGGAGCTGGCGAAGCTCTACGAACCCCTGCTGACCGGACGTGAGTACGAGCCGGAGCTCAGGGTCCCGACCGACAAGCCCGGGCTGCTCGCGGGCATGGGGATGACCGAGAAGCAGGGCGGCTCCGACGTCCGGACGAACACCACGGCGGCCACGCCGACCGCCGAGCCCGGTGTGTACACCCTGTGCGGACACAAGTGGTTCACCTCGGCTCCGATGTGCGACCTCTTCCTGGTGCTGGCGCAGGCACCCGGCGGGCTGTCGTGCTTCCTCGTGCCGCGGATCCTGCCGGACGGCAGCCGCAACACCTTCCGCATCCAGCGCCTCAAGGACAAGCTCGGCAACCGGTCCAACGCGTCGTCCGAGCCCGAGTTCGACGGGACGGTCGCCTGGCTGGTCGGTCCCGAGGGACAGGGCGTCAAGACGATCATCGAGATGGTCAACTGCACCCGCCTGGACTGCGTGATGATGTCGGCGACCCTGATGCGCAAGACCCTCGTCGAGGCGGGCCACCACGCCCGGCACCGCAGCGCCTTCGGCGCCCGGCTGCTCGACCAGCCGCTGATGCGCAACGTCCTGGCCGATCTGGCGCTGGAGTCCGAGGCCGCCACCACCCTCACGCTCCGGCTGGCGGGCGCCGCCGACCGCGCGGTGCGCGGGGACACCGGCGAGCAGGCGTTCCGCCGTATCGCCACCGCCGTCGGCAAGTACTGGGTCACCAAGCGGGGCCCGGCCTTCACCGCGGAGGCCCTGGAATGCCTCGGCGGCAACGGCTACGTGGAGGACTCGGGCATGCCCCGGCACTACCGGGAGGCACCCCTGCTGTCGATCTGGGAGGGATCGGGCAACGTCAACGCCCTCGACGTCCTGCGGGCGTTGCGCCGCGAACCGGACACCGCTCAGGCGCTGTTCGGCGAACTGGCCCAGGCCCAGGGAGCGGACGCGCGCCTGGACACGGCCGTGAACCGGCTCAAGGACCTGCTGACCACCGCGTCCGAGACGAGTGCGCGCCGGCTGGTCGAGCACATGGCCCTGACGCTCCAGGCCTCCCTCCTCGTCCGGCACGCCCCGCCCGCGGTCGCCGACGCCTTCTGCGCGAGCCGGCTCGGCGGCGAGTGGGGGCACGCCTTCGGCACCCTGCCCGACTCCGCGGACCTGGACGCCGTCCTCGCGAGGGCGCTACCCGGCGACAACTAAGGCCGTTCCAGGACTACTTGGCGAAAACCGGACCACCTCCCTGTCCGGATCGCTCACCGTCACACACTGATTCCGCTTCGTTGTCAGTCCCGTGGTGCAGACTCCGATCAGTTGGCACTTCGCCTGGGGAGGACAACGTGTTCACGGGGATCGACGAGGTCGACTGGGCCTCGCTGCGGCATGCGTACGGCAGCGCGGAGGATGTGCCCGGGCTGCTGCGGGGACTCGCCTCCACGGACCGGGTCGAGCGGGAGACCGCCCTCGACGCGATGTACGGGGCCGTGCACCACCAGGGCGACGTGTACGACTCGACCCTGGCCTGCATTCCGTTTCTGCTCGCGCTCGCGGCCCGCGGGGAGGTCGCGGACCGGGCGGGCATCGTCGAACTGCTGGTGAGCATCGGGGCGGGCAGCGAGGGGTGGGAGGGTGGCGATGACGGCCTGTCCGCGCGTGCAGGTGTCGGGGTGCGCGCCGGTGCCGAGGTGTTCGTCCGGCTGGCGGGGGACGCCGACCCCTCCGTCCGCCGGGCGGCCCTGGCGGCACTCGTCCGCTTCCTCGACGAACCGGCCCGCGTGCTGGGCCTGTTGCGGGAGCGTGGCGCGCTGGAGCGGGACGACCGGGTCCTGCTCGCCCTCACCGAGAGCCTCGGTCTGTTCGTACGGCGCCACCCCGGACACGCGGACGAGGCGCTGGAGTTGCTCACAGCGCAGAGCTCCCCGTCCTGTGCCCCCGGACTGCGGCTGGCCGCCCTCGGACAGCTCGCCGCCTGCGCTCCCGACCGCCTTCCACCCGACCTGGTCCCGATCGCCGTCGGGCTGCTCAGAGAGCGGTCCGCGCAGCGGCTCACGGCACGGAACGGCGTCGGCTGTCCCCACTCCGACACCCTGGCGAGTCGGTTACGGCGGCTACGGCCGTCGGACGAGGAGGGCTCGCAGTTGCTGCGCACCCTGCACAGCGCGCTCGACGACCGGCTCGACGCGCGGAAGGCCCTTCTCCAGGGGCAGTTGACCAGCCCGGAGGTCGTCGACCGGTGCAACGCCGTATGGATGTCGGCGGGCCTGTTCCGCGAGTGGCGGGGCGACTGGGCCGAGCCGGTGGCCCTGATCGGCGCTCAACTGGCCTCCGAGGAAGGCGGGTTGCGCGACGCTGCGGTCTCCGTCCTGGCGGACCTCTTCACCTTGGCCGCTCCCGCCGCCGACGACCTCGCCGCTCTGGTCACTTCCCGGCCGGATCTGTGGGTACGGCGGTGGGAGCGTGGGGCACCGACACTCGGTGGTCCGCTCAAGGCGCTGGCCAGGAGCGGGGACCGCCGGGCGGTGCCGGTGCTGTCGGAGGTGCTCGACGGTTCGGTCGTACCGGACGATCTGGGGCATGTGATCCGCCATTTGGGCCCCGCCGCGGCCCCTCTCGCGCCCGCGCTGCGTCGCCGGCTGGGGGCGATCCCCGTGGACTCCCCCGGGGTGTTCGAGCGGGCCGTACCGCTGCTGTCGGCGGTCACCGCGCTGGGCGACGCGGAGGCGGTGCCGGAGGTACTGCGGCTGGTGCGGGGCGTGCCGGTGGGGGCGCGGCTGCGGGACGCGGTGGTGGAGTCGGCCGTCCGTGCGCTCGACACGTTCGGGAGTGCGGGGGTGAGCGGCGGGGCGTCCGAGGTCGTACCGGTGCTGCGGAAGCTGCTGGAGACGGAGTTCGCGGCGGTGGCGGCGGGGGCGTTGTGGTCCGTGGCGGCGGACGCTTCAGCGGTACTGCCCGTGCTGACGGCCGAGTTGGCGCAGGGGCGGCCTCGGCGACGGGCCGCCGCGGCGGCGCTGGCGCGGCTGGGGCCCTCGGCGGAGCCGGCCGTGGCGGGGTTGCTGCGGATGGTCCGGGCGGACGACCTGTGGGAGCGGGTCTCCGCCGCGTGCGCGGTGTGGCGGATCACCGGGGACCCGGACCTGTCGGCGCCGGTCCTGCGAACGGCCTGGACGGAGAACCCGCACACCCGCCGCACCATCACGACCTGCCTCGCCGCGCTGGGCCCTGCGGGGACACCGCTCCACGACCTTCTCCACGCGGAGGTCACCGCTCGGCGGCGGCATCTGGCGCTGCCGGGGGGTGGGCGCGGCAGTGAGGACGTGCTGGACGACGAATGGTTGGTGGGGGCGTGTGGGGAGGTGCTGGCGGGGCGGTAGGGCGGGGGTTCTGCTTGTTCGGACTGTCCGGAGATGCGCGGCGGGGGGAGTGAAGCGGGCAGGCCGGTTCGGCGGCGACAGCGGCGGGGCGGCCCACGCCCGCCGCAGCCCGCCCCGACCGCTGACCTCGCGTCCGCTCACCTCCCGTCCGCGCGTCTCCCGCCCCACAGGGGGCCGAAGTGGGCCCAGTCCGTGTCCCACTGGTGCAGGCGGCGGCGTTCCAGGCGGGCGCGGAGGACTCGGGTGCCGACGAAGGGGACGGCGGCGGTGCTGATGCCGACCAGGACGCCGATCAGCGCGGCGCGGATCTGGGCCTGGCCCGCGGTCGCGGGCTGGGTCATCAGGCGGCCGCGGGCGTCGGTCCAGATCGTGACCGGCGTGCCCTGGGTGCTGCCGGGGTCGACTCGTACCTGGCCGGTGTGGTGGGAGCCGTCGGCCCCGGTCCAGGCCACCTCGCCCCACACCCGCTCACCACTGGACGTACCGGGGTCGGCCGTACCGGGTGCGTGTTCGGTGAGCCGGGCCACGACAGGACTCCATTCGACGCGCTCCCGGGCCAGCTGGTGCTCGACGGCCCGGCTCACCGCCAGCCCCGCGCCCACTCCCGCTAACACGGTGAGCAGCCAGGCACCGAGCACGACCCACGCCTCGACGGTGTCGGCACGACGTCTGAGCGGGTTGCGCCGCCATCGCCACAGCCAGACCTTGGGACCACGGAACGCCATCGAAGGCATCCTCCTCATGAGCGACGGGCGCACGAACATGCCGGACCGCTCTCCCATACGGGAGAGTCCCCCTCGATGCTCACGGCTCACGGCGAGTTCTCCGTCACCACGGTCCCCCGGGTCGCCCAGCTCCACGGGCGTCTTCGGCGAAAGCCGCCCGTCAAGCGCGGCGGCCGGTTACCATCCCCGCCCTGACCTGCGGCGAAGCCGTTTCCAGAGGTGACTGTCAGTGGTGGGGTGCAGACTGGCCGGTGGCTGGGACAAAGACGTCAAAGCACAGCGGAGGTGACCGGTATGACTGAGAAGCTGCTGGCCGTGGGGACACGCAAGGGCCTGTTCATCGGGCGGGCGCGCGGCGGCACCTGGGAGTTCGACCAGAGCCCGTACTTCAACGCGCAGGCCGTCTACTCGGTCGCGATCGACACCCGGGGCGAGCGACCGCGGCTGCTGGCCGGCGGGGACAGCGCGCACTGGGGGCCGTCCGTGTTCCACTCCGACGACCTGGGCCGCACCTGGACCGAGCCCGCCCAGCCGGCCGTGAAGTTCCCCAAGGACACCGGGGCCTCGCTGGAGCGTGTCTGGCAGTTGCACCCGGCCGCCGCCGAGCCGGACGTGGTGTACGCGGGCACGGAACCGGCCGCGCTGTACCGCTCGGAGGACCGCGGGGAGAGCTTCGAGCTGGTCCGGCCCCTGTGGGAGCATCCGACCCGTTCCAAGTGGGTGCCGGGCGGCGGCGGTGAGGGTCTGCACACCGTCCTGACCGACAAGCGGGACCCGCGCGCGGTGACGGTCGCCGTCTCCACGGCCGGGGTGTTCCGCACGAAGGACGGCGGAGCGAGCTGGGAGCCCTCCAACTCCGGCGTCTCCGCGGTGTTCCTGCCCGATCCGAACCCGGAGTTCGGCCAGTGCGTGCACAAGGTCGCCCGGGACGCGGCGGACCCGGACCGGCTGTACCTCCAGAACCACTGGGGTGTGTACAGAAGCGACGACGCGGGCGGGCACTGGACGGACATCGGCGAGGGACTGCCGTCCACCTTCGGCTTCGCGACGGCCGCGCACCCGCACCGCGGCGAGACGGCGTATGTCTTCCCGATCAACGCCGACGCGGACCGGGTCCCGGCCGACCACCGCTGCCGGGTGTTCCGTACGGCGGACGCGGGCAAGAGCTGGGAGCCGCTCACCGCCGGGCTGCCGCAGGAGGACCACTACGGCACGGTGCTGCGGGACGCGATGTGCACGGACGACGCGGACCCGGCCGGCGTCTACTTCGGCAACCGCAACGGAGAGGTGTACGCCTCGGCCGACGACGGCGACAGCTGGCGTCAGCTGGCCTCCCACCTGCCGGACGTGCTGTGCGTACGGGCGGCGGTGATCGGGTGATCCGGACGTCGGTCCGGAGGCCGGACACCTCCGGCACATCACCTTGTGCTGAGCGCAAGCCCCCTCAGCAGCCCCCTCAGCACAAGGTGGTCGTGTCGCCCACCCGGACCGTGCCCGCTTCGAGGACGTCGAGGTAGACGCCGAGGCAGGAGAGGCGGCCCAGGTCGAACACCGGGACCCGGTGCTCGCGGGCGACCGCGCGCATGATGCCGGGGTCCGGGGGGAGCTCGCCGTGGCCGAGGGTCGGAATCACACAGCGGGGCGTGGGCACCACCACACGGAACAGTGCCTCTCCCACCCGCAGCCGGGAGCCCGGCCAGGCGTCCTCGGGGAAGCCCGGTGCCCCGTCGGTGTCGACGACCAGGTTCGGCCGGAAGCGGCGGGCGTCGAAGTCCCCGGCGGGATGGACCGCACGCATCCGGGCCAGCGAGGCCGTGGTGACGAGATGCAGCCGGCCGAAGTCGAAGAAGGTGCCCGCGGCGACGCTGCCCGTCGTGATGCTCGTGCCGGTGGCATCGACGGACGCCGATCTCCGCACCACGTCCGGCACTCCGCCCTCGTACTCGGGCACGGCACGTTCGAGTCGGCCGTGTTCGGGCAGGGTGGCCGAGAGGAACACCTTGCGGCCCAGCAGCTCGGACAGCCGTGCGTCCAGTTCCGGGTCCTCCGCCTCCAGGGCGGTACCGTCCGGCAGGACGACCCGCACGCTGCCGTTATCGCCCCGCACGCTGCGGCAGCGCAGCAACTCACCCCACTTCCGAGGGTGTTTGGCACTGCCGACCGCGCCCGTCCCGTCGAGCACGGCGTGGCTCCGGTCCCCGCGGATCCCGCTTTCCGTGACCGTCGCGACGCTCACGGCCTCGCCCAGCATCGACTTCACCGGATAGCGGTACAACGCCGCCACACTCCCCATGGATCAAGTATCCCGGCCGCCCTACCCCGCGAGGCTTCACGTACAAACGCACATGCCAACCTGAGAGATCATGGTTACGGCTCATGCGATGCGACAGGAGACTTTTACCTTGCATATGCGGCACTATGATCGACGGCGGGGAGCTCACCGCCGAACGTGACGTGAGGGAGTGGACCCGTGATGACCCGTTCCGTGCGCACCCGCCGGCCCGTGCAGGTGGCCGCCCTGGGCGCCGCCGCGCTGCTGGCCCTGAGCGCCTGCTCGTCCTCCGACGACTCGGACTCCGCGAAGTCGGGCTCCTCGGCGTCGGCGTCCTCGGACGCGAAGATCTCCGGTGACATCACCGTCTTCGCCGCCGCCTCGCTCAAGGAGAGCTTCACGACGCTGGGCCAGGACTTCGAGAAGGCCCACCCCGGTACCAAGGTCACCTTCAGCTTCGGCGGCAGCGACTCCCTCGCCGCGTCCATCACCGGCGGGGCGCCCGCGGACGTGTTCGCCTCCGCCAGCCCCAAGACGATGAAGGTCGTGACGGACGCGAAGGACAACGCCGACGCGCCCGCCACCTTCGTCCGCAACCAGCTGGAGATCGCCACCCTGCCCGGCAACCCGGACAAGGTCGCCTCGCTGAAGGACCTCACGAACAAGGACCTGAAGGTCGTGCTCTGCGACAAGACGGTCCCCTGCGGCGCGGCCGCCGAGAAGGCGCTGACCGCCAGCAAGCTGAAGCTCACCCCGGTGTCCTACGAGGAGGACGTCAAGTCCGCGCTCAACAAGGTGGTGTTGAAGGAGGCCGACGCGGCCGTCGTGTACAAGACCGATGTGAAGGCCGCGGGTGACAAGGTGGAGGGTGTGGAGTTCCCCGAGTCCGCCGACGCCATCAACGACTACCCCATCGCCCTGCTCAAGGAGTCGAAGAACACCGAGACCGCCAAGGCGTTCATCGCGCTGGTGCGGTCCGCCGAGGGCCAGAAGGTCCTGACCGCGGCCGGTTTCCTCCAGCCGTGACGTTCCGCTCCCCCGGCCGGCCCGACGCCGCGGACACCCTCTCCGGTGGTCCGCGGCGCCGCCGTGCCCTCAGGGGCGGTGCTCCGCTGCCGCTGCTCGTCCCCGCCCTGATCGGCCTGGCGTTCCTGACCCTGCCGCTCATCGCCCTGCTGATCAGGGCCCCCTGGCGCAGCATGCCCGACCTGCTCACCAGCACCGAGGTCTGGCAGGCACTCCGGCTCTCCCTGGTGTGCGCGACGGCGGCGACCGCGGTGAGCCTGGTCCTCGGCGTGCCGCTGGCCTGGTTGCTGGCCCGCGTGGACTTCCCCGGCCGCGGTGTCGTACGGGCCCTGGTGACGCTGCCGCTGGTGCTGCCCCCGGTGGTCGGCGGTGTCGCCCTGCTGATGGCCCTGGGCCGCAACGGCGTCGTCGGCAAGTGGCTGGACACCTGGTTCGGCATCACGCTCCCCTTCACCACCACCGGCGTCGTGATCGCCGAGGCCTTCGTGGCGATGCCGTTCCTCGTCATCAGCGTCGAGGGCACCCTGCGCGCCGCTGATCCCCGCTACGAGGAGGCCGCCACCACGCTGGGCGCCTCCCGCTTCACCGCGTTCCGCCGGGTCACCCTGCCGCTCATCGCCCCCGGCATCGCGGCCGGCGCGGTCCTGGCCTGGGCGCGTGCGCTGGGCGAGTTCGGCGCGACGATCACCTTCGCCGGCAACTTCCCCGGCCGTACCCAGACCATGCCACTGGCCGTCTACCTCGCCCTCCAGAACGACCCGGAGTCCGCGATCGCCCTCAGCCTGGTCCTGCTCGCCGTCTCCGTCGCGGTCCTGGCGGGGCTGCGCGACCGCTGGATGACCGCCTCATGACCGCGCCCCCCAGGACCGCACCCGCGACGGGCCTCGACGCCCGTCTCGTGGTCGAGCGCGGCTCCTTCCACCTCGACGTCACGCTCACGGCGGCCCCCGGCGACGTGGTCGCGCTCCTCGGCCCGAACGGGGCCGGCAAGACCACGGCGCTGCGCGCGCTCGCCGGTCTCGTCCCGCTGTCCGACGGTCATCTACGGGTGGACGGCGCCGAGTTGGAGCGTACGCCGCCGGAGTCCCGCCCCGTCGGGGTCGTCTTCCAGGACTATCTGCTCTTCCCTCACCTGACCGCACTGGACAACGTGGCCTTCGGCCCGCGCTGCCACGGGGCGAGCAGGGCGGAGGCCCGTGCCCAGGCCGCCGTATGGCTGGAACGCATGGACCTCACCGCGCACGCGTCCGCCAAGCCCCGGCGGCTGTCGGGTGGTCAGGCCCAACGGGTGGCCCTCGCCCGCGCGTTGGCCACGAACCCGCGGCTGCTTCTCCTCGACGAACCTCTCGCCGCGCTCGACGCGCGCACCCGTCTCGATGTCCGGGCCCAGCTCCGGCACCATCTCGCCGAGTTCGAAGCGGTCGCCGTGCTCGTCACGCACGATCCGCTGGACGCGATGGTCCTGGCGGACCGCCTGGTCGTCGTCGAGGAGGGCCGGATCGTCCAGGAGGGCACCCCGGCACACATCGCCCGGCACCCCCGCACCGACTACATCGCGCATCTGGTGGGCCTCAATCTCTACCGGGGCGAGGCCGAGGGGCACACCGTCCGGGTCGAGGGCGGGGCCGAGGTCACCACCACCGAGGACCTCACTGGTCCCGTCTTCGTCGCCTTCCCGCCCAGCGCGGTCACACTGCACCGCGACCGGCCGACCGGCTCCAGCGCCCGCAACCTCTGGCGCTGCGAGGTCGCCGGGCTGGAGACCCACGGCGACCAGATCCGCGCCGCGCTCACCGGTCAACTCCCCCTCGCCGCCGACCTGACCACCGTCGCCGCTGCGGAACTCGACCTGCGCCCCGGGGCGACCGTGTGGGCCACGGTGAAGGCGGCCCAGACCCACGCGTACCCGGCGTGAAGGCACGCGCGAGGCTTACGCGCGCTCGTCGGCAACCGGCCCTTGGGTGTCCTCGATCCACCGGGCGTCCGTGAGATAGCGCCGGTCGTGCCCCTCGGCGACATGCCGCTGTACGGCCGTGTGGCCCGCCGCCGCTTCGGCGTGCATCCACTCCACCAGTGCCCGCAGCCGCGCCCCGGCGGCGGAGGGAAGCGCGGCGCGCTCCGCCTCGGACAGTCCGTAGGCGTCGGCGAAGAGGTTCAGCCGGCGTCTCGCCTCGGGGACCGGCAGCGAGGGCTCGGCCGCGTCGGGGGCGTAGAGCGGCACGAAGCGGTAGGCGGTGTACGCCACGTCCCAGAGCCGCGGGGCGGGGTGTGCGGTGTCGAAGTCGATGAACGCGACCGGGAGTCGGTCCCGGAAGACGGTGTTGTAGGTGGCCGCGTCGCCGTGGCAGACGACCTCCGCGGGCTCGCGCGGCGCGAACTGCCAGACGTCGTCCGGTTGTCGCGCGAAGCTCGCCGAGGCGTCGTGGAGGTTCCGCAGCAGTCGTGCGACGGCGGTCAGTGAGTCGTCGCTGCGCACCTGGGGCGCCTCGAAGTCGTGTCCGACCTCTCCGGGCAGGAACTCGACGATCTCCTCCTCGCCGTCGTCACTGAGCCCGTACGGGCGAGGCGCCCCGGTGAACCCCGCCTCGGCGAGATGAGCGAGCAGCCGCTGCACGGTCGCGCTCCACGGAGCCGCGGGACGTCTGACGCGATCCCCCTCACGGACGACCTGGTTGATCCCGCCGGCCAGCACTTCGCGATCTTCCACGGGAGCACGATAGGCCGCCCGACGAGGAGGGGCAGCCGGTTATCGCCGGGGTTCGCGGCCGTCAGGCGCCGTTCCGCCGGAGCACCGCCATCACGTCCCCGGACGCAACGGTCTGCTCACCGTCGGGCTTGCGGACGGTGACCGGCTCGCCAAGGTCGCTGAACCGCACCGAGTACGACCGGCCTCCCTCGACGCGGTACTCGGCACGCCGCACCTTCGCAGCGCCCCGCTCCGGCACGTACACCCGGACGGTCACCGGTCCGACGGTCCGGGACAGCGGGCGCAGCCGCTCCCCGTCGCGCACCGTCGCGGGACCGGAGATCACGTCCCCGGCACCGGTCCCGGCTCCCGCGAGCAGCAGCCCCGCCCGGCACACCGGCGCGATGCCCTCCGCCTCCGGTACGTCGCCGGGCAGGGTCGTGACCATGTACGAGCCCCGCAGCAGCTTGACGGCGGTCCACTGCACGTCCTCCGCCGGGTCCGCGACGGGGTCGATCTCGGGGATCTCGCTGTCCCCCGCGAGCCGGCTCACCGCCCCGGGCAGCGCGCTGTCGGCCCAGCGCGTCCACACCTGCTCACCGACCAGGAGGCTCTCGGCGTCCCCGACCGTTCCCGCGCAGGCACCCCGGCCGTCGAGGCGGGCGTCGAAGCCGGTCCGCGATCCGTCGGGGCCGCGGAACTCCCCGACCATCCTGAACGACTTCGCCGAGCCCAGGGGCCGGAGCGCCTCCTCGAAGGCCCGTGCCTCACTGCTGCGCCCGTCAGCCGTGCACGACGTCACCGACACGACCGCCACCAGCACGGCCGCGCACACCCCACCTCCACGCGCCACGCGCATGTCCGTCCCCCGCCCCGATCAGCCGTCAAATCCTTCACAGCACTGGACACTTGACCACCACGCCGAGGCCCTGCGCCACCCCGCTCGACCGACAACAGGGTGATCGGCCAGATTTCACGAATTCCCGACGCGAATCCCCTCCGGCGCAGCCTCTGAATCTGGCCCGAATTCAGTCATACGAAAAATCGGATCGCATGCGCATCGAACTCGTCACCACCAGCGCCGTCGTGGGCGTCGCCCTGGGAGGCCTCGCGGGAGCGAGTGCGAGCGTGGGGGCCGCGTAGGGCTGGTCGGGCGGCGTGTCGGCCGCTCGACCAGCCCGGATGCCAGTCAGAGAAGTCGACGGCGGGTCAGGGAAGGCGCCAGTCGACCGGCTGCACGCCCTGCCCCACCAGCAGCTCGTTCGCCCGGCTGAAGGGGCGCGAGCCGAAGAAGCCCCGGTCCGCCGACATCGGGGACGGGTGCGCGGACTCGATCGCCGGCAGATCCCCGAGCAGGGGGCGCAGATTGCGGGCGTCGCGGCCCCACAGGATCGACACGAGCGGCTTGCCCCGCGCCGCGAGGGCGCGTATGGCCTGCTCGGTGACCTCCTCCCAGCCCTGGCCCCGGTGCGCACCCGGCTTGCGCGGAGCCGTCGTCAACGCCCTGTTGAGCAGCAGCACGCCCTGCTCGGTCCAGGGCGTCAGATCGCCGTTCGACGGTCTGGGCAGCCCGAGGTCGGAGTGCATCTCCCGGAAGATGTTCTCCAGGCTCCCCGGCAGCGAGCGCACCTCCGGCGCCACCGCGAAGCTCAGCCCGATGGCCATCCCCGGTGTGGGGTAGGGGTCCTGACCCACGATCAGGACGCGCACGTCGTCGAAGGGCTGCTGGAAGGCCCGCAGCACGTTCTGCCCGGCCGGCAGGTAGGTCCGGCCGGCCGCTATCTCGGCCCGCAGGAAGTCCCCCATCGCGGCGATACGTTCGGCCACGGGTTCCAGGGCCTTCGCCCAGCCCGCTTCAACAAGTTCATGCAAAGGTCGTGGTGCCACAGAGCGTCACCCTACTGGCCCCCACCGACACCCCGTGTACGCAGGGAAGCCTGCCGCCCGGGCCGCTACCCTTCCTCCCACTCACGCGGCCGAGGGCCGGGAAGGAGACGAGCGCGTGGAGGCTGGGTTCCTGGCCGTCGACTCCGGTGGTTCCGGTCTGCGGGTGGTCCTGGGCGTCCCCGGCCGGGGGAGCACGGCCCCGCGGGAGTCCGGGGTGCCGGTGCGGACGGGCCCGCGCGGGATCGATCCGGGGCATCTGATGGAACAACTCGTGCCCATGGTCCGGTCCTTGCTGCCCGAGGCGGGAGTGGGCTCGCTCGGTACGGCCGTGGTCGGGGCGGCCGGTCTCGCGACCCTCGGTGACGCCCTGCGGGCCGAGCTGCCCGCCGCGCTGGCCCGGGAGTTCGGGGTCAGGACGGTCGCGCTCGTCGCGGACGCGGTGACCGCCTACACCGGCGCGCTCGGCCCGCGCCCGGGTGCGGTGCTCGCCGCCGGTACCGGTCTGATCGCGATCGGCACCGATCTCAAGACCTGGCGTCGCGCGGACGGCTGGGGCCATCTGCTGGGCGACTGCGGTGGCGGGGCGTGGATCGGGCGGGCGGGGCTGGAGGCCGCGCTGCGCGCCCACGACGGGCGGCCCGGCGGCTCCACGACCTTGCTGGCCCTGGCCGAGGAGTCGTTCGGGCCGGTGCGGGAACTGCCCGGCAAGCTCTACCCACGCACGGACCGGGCCGCCGTGCTCGCCTCCTTCGCCCCCCAAGTCGCCGCCTGCGCCGACCGCGACCCGGTCGCCGGCGGCATCCTGCGCGAGGCGGCCCGGCACATGGCCGACTCGGCGGCCGCGGTCTGCCCGGCGGAGGGTGAGCCGCGCATCTGCCTCACCGGTGGCTTGTTCCGTACGGGTGCCGCCCTCGTCGTACCACTGGAGGAAGAGCTGAGGCGACTGCTGCCGCACGCGCGACAGGTACCCGCGGCGGGCGGGCCGTTGGAGGGATCGGTACAGATCGCCACAGAACTGGCGCGGAGTTCGTTCACCCTGCCGGGTGACGAGTCGATGGTGTACGTCGTGACCCCAAAGAGGGGCTGAAGCGGACGTAACTCATCAGACAAATCCGGACGGATACCGCTCACCTGCACCCTCCCCGAACAGGGAAGCCCAGGAAGCCAGTAACATGCGTCGCCATGAGCTCCCCCACTGGGCCCGCGTCCGGCCTGCCAGTACGAATGCCGCGACCTCGCCAGCCCGGGCGGCACCGCCGACCCGAGCCCCTGGCGGCTCCCGAGGGCGCGCCCGCTCTCGTTCTCGCGGTCCCGGGCACGCCCGGTGCCGCCACGCGCAGCCTCGCCGAGGAGGTCGTGAGCATCGCGCGCTCCGAGCTGCCCGGCCTCGACGCCCGGATCGGTTACCTCGACGGGGACGACTCGGAGTTCCCCACGCTCCAGGCCGTCCTGGTCCATGCCGCCGAGGAGCGCACGGCGCGTTACGCGCAGGCCAAGGCCGCCGGGGTCGACGTCAAGGAGCCCGAGGGCCCCGTCGCCGTCGTCGTACCGCTGCTCGCCGGCCCGGACAACGCGCTGCTGCGCCGGATCCGCCAGGCCGTGATGGACAGCCGGATCGCGGCCGACCTCACCGATGTGCTGGGCCCGCACCCGCTGCTCGCCGAGGCGCTGCACGTGCGGCTCTCCGAGGCCGGGCTGGCCCGCGCCGACCGGGCCCGGCTGTTCACCGTGGCGACGGCCGCGGACGGCATCGTCCTGGCCGCCGTGGGCGGCGAGGAGGCCGTGCAGGCGGCCGGGATCACCGGCATGCTGCTCGCCGCGCGCCTCGCGGTGCCGGTGATGGCGGCGGCCCTCGACCAGGAGGGCTCGATCGCGTCCATCGCCGACCAGCTGCGGTCCTCCGGTTCCCAGCAGCTGGCGCTGGCGCCGTACCTGATAGGGCCGGAGATCGACCCGTCCGTGATCGAGGAGGCGGCCAAGGAGGCCGGCTGCTCCGCCGCCGAGCCGCTCGGCCCCTACCCGGCGATCGGCAAGCTCGCCCTCGCCAAGTACACGACCGCGCTGGGCATCGCCCCGCAGCAGGCGCAGGGCGCGCCGGTGCGCTGACCGCACGCACCGCGCCTCCCGCGATCGCTACGCCGAAAGGGACCACTCCAGTTGTCGGAGGGGTCCCTTCGGCATGTGGCGGGTCTTTCGCCGAGCGGCGGGTGGATTCAGTCGAAGACCACGCAGGACGCGGCCGGTACCTCGATCGAGCCCTCGTAGCGTGGGAGGCCGGTCTCCGGGTCCACGGCGAACCAGGTCACCTCGCCGGAGCGCTCGTTGGCGACGTAGAGGTATCCGCCCGACTCGGCGAGCGCCCGTGGCCAGTCGCCGCCGCAGAAGACCGTGCCGACCAGCCGCAGTTCGTCGCCCTCGACGGCGAACGTGGACAGGACGTCCTCGCCGCGGGTGGCGGTCCACACGAACCGGCCGTCGGGGGAGGCGACGACGCCCGACGGGTAGGCGTTCCCCGCGGGCGGGCCGGCCAGTACCCGCGTCTCGCCCAGGGGCTTCAGGAGGCCCTCCTCGGCGTCCCACCGGCAGACGGTCATGGTCGGTCTCAGCTCGTTGAGGACGTACGCGTGGCTGCCGTCGGGATGGAAGGCCAGGTGGCGGGGGCCGGATCCGGGGCGCAGGGCGATCTCGCGGTGCACGGCGAGCGTGCCGCCGGTCAGCGTGCACACCCGCACCGAGTCGGTGCCGAGGTCGACGGTGACGATCCACCGGCCGCTGGGGTCGGGCTGCACCTGGTGGGCGTGCGGGCCCTGCTGGCGGGGGGTGTGCGGACCCGAGCCGGTGTGCCGGAGCACGCCGGAGGGGGCGGCCGCGAGGGCGCCGTCGGTGCGCAGGGGCACGGCGGTGACGCTGCCGGAGCCGTAGTTGGCGGTCAGGACGTGTCCGGCGTGCACGGCGAGATGGGTGGGCCCGTTGCCGTCCACCGGCACGGGCGGGCCGGCCGGCTCGGGCCGGTCGCCGGTCACCCGGTACGCGGCCACCGCTCCCTGGGCCGTCTCGCTGACCGCGTACAGCAGGTCGCCGTCGGCCGACAGGGCCAGATACGACGGATCCGGTACGCCGTTCAGGGCGCCCAGCGCCTTCAGCGCCCCGGTGTCCGGGGACACCGTCGCCGTCACGATGCCGGGACCTCCGGCCGCCGTGAACGACCCGATGTAGGCCCGTCGCCGCCCGCCGCCTTCTGCCACCGTGGTCCCCTCTCGGTCCTGTGCCGTCCGGGGCGACGGTAGCAGTCGATCACGACCGGTCTAGACCAACCTCGGGCAAATTCACGGGGGCGTCATGGGGGGCGAGGAGGCGCACGGCGGGGCCTTGCGTGACCGGGCGGTGATGAGGCGGGGTATTAGGGGGCCGGACCGGAGCGTAGGTGCGCGCGGCGGGGACAGGGGGAGCCTGGGCGTCAGCAGGGGCTGCGCGTGCCGGGGGCCGAGGGGGCGCTCGGGCCGGGCGGACGGGCGTGGTGGGCGAGGAGGGCGACCGACGGGCCCCGACGGTGGCTGCGGCCAGTGGACCAGGTGCACGTGGTTCAAAGCGTCCGACGGCCCCGGCGGCGACCGGCGGTGAGGCCCCGACGCCGGCCGGCATCGTGAAGCCCCGCTCAGCGGTCCGGTGCATTGCGAAGCCCCGCGGAGCGGTCAGGCTCCGACCAGGCGGGAGCCGGACGGTGTCCGGAGGGGGGTCGACAGTTCCGTGAGGGCTCGTTCCAGGCCGTGCAGGTGGGCCAGGGCCGGCTCCTCGGCCGGGGGGCGGTCCGTCGTCGGGAGGTCCCTGCCGTCGGTGAGGGCCTCCACCGCGGTCTCCACCCGCCAGCACGCCGCGGCCAGCCGGGCGTCGTGCGAGGCCTCCGGATCGGCCGCGACGGCGACCAGGCCGCGGATCTCCCGGGCGCAGTCGTCGAGAAGGGCGAGCACCCGGCGGGCGCGGCGCTTGCGGGCCGACATGGGGGTGAGGGGGTGGACCAGCGGGGCCACGGACAGGCGGACCCGGCCGAGCAGCTGCTCCAGTTCGGCCACCCGCCCGGCCGGGTCGGCCCCCGGTGCCCCGGCGAGCCGGGCCGCCGCCTCGGCCGTGCAGGCGTGCACGCAGCGCAGGGCGCGCTGGATCCAGGCGTCGGTGACGGTGTGGGTGGTGATCGGCAGCACGAACAGCACGGCGAGGACCGCCCCGACCGCGCCGACACCCGTCTCCGCGAACCGCAGGGCCAGCAGACCGGGCTCGAGGACGCCGAGGAGGCCGTAGAGCAGCTCCGCGAGCAGCGTGACCCAGAGCATCATCCAGGTGTACGACACGGCGGCCGTATAGAAGATGCCGAAGACGCAGACGGCGACGAGTACGGCCGTGGGGGCCGGGGCCCCGTGCAGCGGTACGGCGACCAGCAGGCCGAGTCCGATGCCGATCACCGTGCCGAGCACCCGGCGGAAGCCGCGCACCAGGGTCTCGCCGCGTGAGGTGGTGTTGACGAAGATCCACCAGGTGGCGCCGACGGCCCAGTACCAGCGCTGCCCCGAGATCAGCTGGCCGACGACCAGGGCGAAGCCGGCGCCGGCCGTGGCCTGGACCGCCTGGCGGGTGGTCGCGCGGGCGAGGCCGGTCCCGGCGGGCGGGGCGGGCACGGGCGCCGGGGGCAGCCGCCGCTCGTAGCACCACAGCCCGAAGCGGACCGCGGCGGCGGAGAGGACGGACAGCAGGACGGCGACGTACAGCTCGGGCAGCTGGTCGGTGCCGGCGTGCAGGAACTGCGCCACGAAGAAGGTCATGAACGCGAAGACGCCGAGGCTGTGCCCGCGCGGACCCCAGCGCCGCGCGTACACACCCGCCCCGACCACGGCGAGGAAGGTGAGGTCGCGGGCGACGGGGTGGTCGTGGAGCCCGGCCGCGGCGGTGAGGACGGGCAGGCCGACGAAGGGCAGCAGCGCGGTGGTGACCGCCTGGCCCCGCACGGTCGCGTCCGTGACGGTGAACAGGGCGAGCAGCGCGGCGAGACCGCCGGTGACGGCACCGGCGAGGGAGTGCCCCGCGAGTCCGCAGACGACGACCGCCAGGCCGATGCCGAGCACCGCCCGCGCGGCGAAGCGCAGCCGGACCCCGCCCGGGTCCGGAGCCATGAACACCCTCTTCAGCACGTACCGCCCCCTGAAACCCTCTGGACCCCGGCATGGAAAAGGCGCCGCGGAGGTCCGCAGCGCCATTGATGGGTTCATTGGAGCATCCTCGCCGTGTTCGGCTCAAGTGAGGACGGTTACGCTGGGCCATTGGTACAGCAGAGGCGGTCCTCGGTCGTCCAACGGCGGGCCATCGGACCAAGCGCGCGGAGGAGGTCGTACGGCATGGCCGTGGACGAGCTCGACACCCGGATCCTGCGACTGCTGCTGGAGCAGCCGCGGACGAGTGTGCGGGAGTGCGCCCGGATTCTCGGGGTCGCTCGCGGGACCCTCCAGGCGCGTCTCGACCGGCTGGAGCGGGACGGGGTGATCACCGGCACGGGGCCCTCGCTGTCGGCCGCCGCGCTGGGGCATCCGGTGCTGGCGTTCGTGCACATCGAGGTGACGCAGGGGCGGCTCGACGACGTGGGGGACGCGCTGGCGGCCGTACCGGAGATCGTGGAGGCGTTCTCGATCGCGGGCGGCGGGGATCTCCTGACACGGGTCGTGGCGCGGGACAACGCGCATCTGGAGGACGTGATCCAGACGGTGATCAGCCTGCCGGGTGTGGTGCGGACGCGTACCGAGGTGGCGCTGCGGGAGCGGGTCGCCTACCGGCTGGGGCCGCTGGTGGAGTCGGTCGGGCGGGCTGCCCGGAGTTGATCTTTGACATCCTGGGGGCCATGAGCAGGCTCAGCGGCATCTCGGTCATCTTCGATCTCGACGGAACGCTCGTGGACAGCGAGCCGAACTATTACGAAGCGGGTCGGCAGACCCTCGCCGAGTACGGCGTCCCGGACTTCGGCTGGTCGGACCATGAGCGGTACGTCGGGATCAGCACGCAGGAGACGGTCGCGCGGTGGAAGTCCGAGTACGGGCTGCGGGCCTCGGTGTCGGAGCTGCTCGCCGCGAAGAACCGGCGCTATCTGGAGCTGGCTCGGGGTGGCACGCGCGTGTACCCGGAGATGCGCAAGTTCGTGGAGCTGCTGGCTGGGGTGGGGGTGCCGATGGCGGTGGCCTCGGGGTCCTCGCCCCAGGCCATCGAGGCGATCCTGGCCGGGACGGGGCTGGACGAGTACCTGCGTACGACCGTCTCGGCCGACGAGGTGGCCCACGGCAAGCCCGCGCCGGACGTCTTCCTGGAGGCGGCCCGCCGGCTCGGCGCCGCCCCGGCCGACTGCGTGGTCCTGGAGGACGCGGCCCCGGGCGCCGCCGCGGCCCACGCCGCCGGCATGCGCTGCATCGCCGTCCCGTACCTGCCCGCCCAGGCCGACGCCCCGGAATTCACCCACGCCGACCTCCTCCTGCGGGGAGGCCAGGAGGAGTTCACGGCGCGGGGGGCTTTCGCGTGGGTGGCGGGGGCGTCGGGCTGACGGACGAGCCGTAGCCGCGGGTGGGGGAGGCACGTCAGGGCCCGCGAACACGGAGGTCGGTCGGAACGGCGGTGGGGCGTGTGGGCGGTGCCGGTGGGGCACCGCTCGCACGCCGTCTGGGCCGCCCCTACGGCCGCGTCGTCCGCGACGGGCCCGGGGCCGGTTGGATGTTCTGGTTGAGGCGGAACACGTTGTCCGGGTCGCGGTCGGCCTTGGTGCGGGCGAGGCGGTCGTAGTTGCCGCGGTAGCTGGCGCGGACGCGCTCCTGCCCCTCGTCCATCATCATGTTGACGTAGGCGCCACCTGCCGAGAAGGGGTGCAGGGCGTCGAAGTAGTCGACGGTCCACCGCTTGATCAGCTCGGCGTTGGCCGGGTCCGGGTCGACGCCGGCGAAGACGGAGGCCCAGTTGGCGTGGCGGTAGGCCCACGGCGTCTCGTCCTGGCCCACGTCGTGGGCGGCACCGTCGATCGGGTAGAGGTGCATGGTCGACTGGACGGTCGGCCCCTCGGCGCCGTACTTGGCGTGCAACTGGACCGCCTCGTCCGGGATGTTCTCGACGAAGTCGGCCCGCCAGTACCACTGGTGGCCGGGCGGGTAGAGCCCGTCGAACATGGACTGGAGGTCGGGGTGCTGCATGACCATCGGGGCGTGCAGCAGCGGCGTCGGCAGGGCGTCGAGCAGCGGGGCCATCTCGCGCGCGGCGGCCTCGGGGTCGTCCCCGGTCCAGCACCAGACCACACCGGCCGTCTTGCGGAGCTGGATCTCCTCGGGGAACGGCGGGGCCGGCGGGACGGTGCCGTACAGGAAGAACCCGTTCAGCTCGCGGGGTGCGCCGAGGATGAAGTCACGGTAGGCCGAGAGGACGTCGGCGCTGACCTCGACGGGCCAGAAGGTCGGTCCGGCGATCACCGTGCTGATCTCGTGCAGCCGGAAGACGAACGAGGTCACGACGCCGAAGTTGCCGCCGCCGCCCCGGATCGCCCAGAACAGGTCGCTGTTCTCGTCGGCGCTCGCCCGCACCTTGTGGCCGTCCGCGAGGACGACCTCGGCCTCCAGCAGATTGTCGATGGTCAGCCCGCACCTGCGGGTCAGATGGCCGAGCCCGCCGCCGGTGGTGATGCCGCCGACGCCGGTGGTGGAGACGATGCCGCTGGGCGTGGCCAGGCCGTGCTCGTTGGTGGCGCGGTCCACCTCGCCCCACACGCAGCCGCCGCCGACCCGCACGGTGCGGGCCTCCGGATCGACCTGGATGTCCTTGAGGGGCGACAGGTCGGCGACCACTCCCCCGTCGACGGTGCCGAGTCCGGCGCCGTGGTGGCCCCCGCCGCGCACGGCGAGCGGCAGGCCGTGGGCGCGGGCGAAGCCGATCGTGCGGGCCACCGCGTCCGCGTCGGCGCAGCGCGCGACGAGGGCGGGGCGCCGGTCGATCATGGCGTTGTAGACGCTACGGGCCTCCTCGTACCCGGTGTCGTCGGGTCCGATCAGCTCCCCGGTGAATCCGGTCAGTTCCCGGCGAGCGGCCTGGGCGGCTGTGCTGGACATGGAGTCCCCCGTTTCCGAATCGGGTTGATTCGTCCGTTCTACTCGCGTCGCACGGAGGCGGACATCCGTGACCGTCACCCAGCTCGGCGCCCCGGTATACCTACGTTTGCGAACCGTCGGCCAGCAGCCCCAGCTCCGCCGCGCGTACGGCGGCCCGGCGCCGACTGGGTGCGTCGAGCTTGTCGAGCACGGCCCGCACGTGGTTGTCGACCGTCCGGACCGACACGACGAGCCGGGCGGCGATCTCCGCGTTGGTCAGCCCTTCGGCGAGCAGTCGTATCACCTGGAGCTGGCGTTCGGTGAGCCCCGCGGGGTTCTCACGGGTCGCGGCGAGGGGGCCGCGGGGGATGTGGCGCACGCCGAGCCGGCGCAGCTCGACGCGGAGCAGCCGGGCGGCGGGCTCCGCGCCCAGCGCGTCGAAGGCGGCGAGGGCGGTCAGTTTGTCGTCGGGGTCCGGGCTCTCGGCAAGCGCGGCGGCGTGTTCGTAGGGGCACCCCACGGCCTTCCAGCGCGCGGCGGCCCGGCGCCACTGCCCGCGGGCCTGCAAGGCGTACGGATGGTCCGAGTCGTCGGGCGGGACGGGGCGGCCCGCCTTGGTGAGCCAGTAGCCGAGTTCGGCACGGTAGGGGGCGCCGGGCAGTCGGCACGCCTGGGCGTGGACGGGCGCGGCCGCCGCGATCACCGCCTTGCTGTCCCCGCGCAGCCAGGCGGCCTCCGCCCGCGCCACCGCCACCGGCCCGGTGCGTTGCAGTTCCTTCGTCCCTACGGCGATCTCCCAGGCCTCGTCCAGGAGTTCGTCGGCGCCGGGGTGCCCGCGGCGGGTGCGGACCCGGGCGAGCACGGTCAGGGCGGGACAGCGGGCCGGGACGAAGTCGTGCATGCCGTACTCGGCGTGCTTCTCGGCGTCGCCCCAGTCGGCGGCGGCGAGCCTGCGCATGGCGAGCTCGACGTGGAGGTAGTTGAGGAAGCCCAAGTGCTCGGCGCCGTCGGCGAGTTCCATCGCCGGGGGCAGGAACGTGTCGGCCTCGTCGTACTGGAGGTTGTCGAGGAGGGTCCAGATGATGTTGGCGTAGGACCGGCAGGCGTGCTCGACCTCGCCGGCGGCGAGCGCGACGTCGAGACTCTCCTCCAACTGCGCCCGCCCGCCGGGGTCTCCGGAGCGCCAGCGGGCGGTGCCGACGTTGTTGAGGGCGTGCGCGAGGATCGCCGGGTCGTCGGCCTTGCGGGCCAGGGTGATGGCGCGCTCGCCGTGTTCTACGGCTTCGGCGTACCGCTCGGAGAGCATGCGCAGTTGGGCGGTGTTGCTGACGGCGAGCGCCAACAGCCGGTCGTCGCCCGCGTGTTCCAGGACCGCGACCGCCTCCCGGGCGGCCTCCTGGGCCTGGTCGGCGTTGCCGGCCCACCAGTGGATGCGGGACAGCCAGCGCAGGTCGGCGCCGAGGGCGAGGGTGTCCCCGAGGGACCGGCGCAGAGCGACGGCCTCCCGCTGGGCCGCGACGGCGGCGGCCGAGTCGGCGATGGTGTAGGTCTCCACGGCGTAGCGCTCCAGCAGGTCGGCGAGTTCGGCGGGCCGGTAGCGCCCCCGCCCGCGCAGCACGAGCCGGAGATGGGCGGCGGCCTCGCGGTGGGCGCCGGCGGAGGAGGCTTCGCGGGCCGCGTCGGGGCCGTAGCGGGCGATGGCGTCCTGGTCGCCGGCCTGGGCGGCGTGGTGGACGATCCGGGCGGCGTCGGAGCCGGGTCGGGCGACGAGGGCCGCGAGGACGGCCCGGTTGAGACCGATGCGGCGGGCGGCGGGGAGGGAGTCGGCGACGGCCCGGCGGATCAACTCGTGCCGGAACGCGACCCGTTCGGGGGTGACGGTGAGCAGACCACGCTGCTCGGCGGCGGCCAGGACGGCGACTCCGCCGACGGGGAGAGGGGTGCGGTGTCCGACTGCGGCCGGGAGGGACACTCCGACCTCTCGGGGACCACTGTGGTCGGGCACGGCCTCGCGGGGGCGATCTTGTTGGGCCGCGGACTCGCGGGGGTCGGCGTATTGGGCTGGGGCCTGGCGAGGGTCGTCGTATTGAGCTGCTGCCTCGCGGGGACCAGCCTGTTGAGCTTCGGCCTCGCGGGGGCCGTCGTATTGAGCTGCTGCCTCGCGGGAGCCACCTCGTTCAGCCGCGGCCTTGCGGGGACCAGCCTGTTGGGCCTCGGCCTCGCGAGGGCCGTCGTATTGGGCCTCGGCCTCGCGAGGGCCATCGCCTTGAGCTGGGGCCTCGCGGGGACCAGCCTGTTGAGCTTCGGTCTCCCGGGCAGCACCTCGCTCAGTCGCGGCCTCGCCGGGACCACCCCGTTGCGCATCGGCCGCGCGGGACCAATCCCGTTCAGCCGCGGCCTCGTCGGCCCACCGTGAGCCGCCCGACTGCGGGCCACCGGGCGACGCGTCACCGACCGGCGGGTCACCGATCGGCGGGTCACCAAGCGGCGGGTCACCAAGCGGCGCGCGACCCCACCGCGGGTCACCCGGCGGCGGCCCGTCCCCCAGCGCCCCCTCCCCCACCAGCGTGTCCCCCAACAACGTGTCCACCAGCGGGCGTTCCACCGCCGACGGGACCACGGCCAGTTGCTCCAGCGCGTCCACGGTGGCCGGGGGCAAGCCCCGCAGCCGGGCCAGCACCGCGTCGACGACGGTCGGGGGCACCTTCCCGGTGCCGCCGGCCGCGATGATCTCGGCGACGAAGAAGGGGTTGCCGCCCGTGACCGCGTACACCTGGGCGGGATCGACACGGCCGGCGCTGAGAGCGCGTACGGCGTCCAGGGACAGCCGGGCCAGCGGCAGCCGGTGCACGCGTGGCGCCCGGGACACCTGGCCCAGCAGGTGCCGCAGGGGATGCTCACGGCTGAGCTCGTCGTCCCGGTAGGTCAGCACCAGCAGGGCGGGCAGCCGCTCCATGCGCCGGACCAGGAAGCGCAGGGCGTCCAGGGAGGCCTCGTCGGCCCAGTGGACGTCCTCGACGACGAGGACCGCTCCGCGCAGTTCCTCGAGCAGTGCCTCGTGGAAGCGGTTACGGTCGCCGCCCTCCGTCACGGCCCGGGCGAGTTCGTCCCCCACGCTGCCGATGAGGTCGCGGAAAGGGCCGAGCGGGCGCCGGGTCGCGAGGTCGTCGCACTCCCCCACGAGGACGCGGATGCCATGCGGAAGGTGCTCGGGAAGGGCCCTCACGAGGCTCGACTTGCCGATCCCTGCCTCGCCGAGGACGAGCACCACGGATCCGGCCCCGTCCGCCGCCTCCCGCGCGGCCGCGGCCAATCGCGCCAGCTCGGGCTCGCGCTCGAGGATCCGCCGATCCACGGAGCCGATTCTGCCACCGGGGGCACCGGAACGGCTCCGCACCATTAACAGAGCACGGCTCGGCAGGCGGCTGCTCCCGTCCCCGAGCTCCCGCAGGGGCGGGCACCCTACGGCCCCACCACCTTCGCCACGAACGCGGCGAGGTTCGTGACCGTCCGCTGGATCTTCTCCTCCAGGGTGAGCGTCTCGTGCAGGCGCGCGCCCGCTCCCACCTCCCGCTTCCCCCGCACGTACAGCGAGCACGCGAGGTCCTCGCATATGTAGGCGCCGACCGAGTTGCCCTGCTGCCCGGCCTTGCCCGCCTTCGGGGCGACCATCAGGGAGACCCCGCCGGTGTGGGTGGTCAGGCACATCGAACACATGCTCTTGCGCGTCTGGGAGAAGCCGCGCGCACCGGCCCGCAGCTGGACGGCCTTCGGGCGGCCGTCCAGCACGGTCACGAGATAGGCGCGGTCGGGGGCCTGCGGATCGCGCCAGCCCAGGTAGTCGAGGTCCTCCCACGGCCGCTCGGCCAGGTCGCGCGGGACGGACAGGCGCTTCGCCTCGCCCTTGGTGCAGTTCACGAAGGCGGCACGGATCTCTTGCTCGGTCAGCGGTTCCATAACTTCACGCTAGTTTGCCTAAAAACTTTAGGCAAACGCATAATCGGTTCAGGCGAACGGGAGGTCGGTCATGGCACGGGTGGGACTGACGACGGAGAAACTGGTCCGGGCGGGCGCGGAGCTGGCCGACGAGGTGGGCTTCGAGCACGTGACGGTCTCGGAGCTGGCCCGGCGCTTCGGCGTGAAGGTCGCGAGCCTGTACTCGCACGTCAAGAACTCCCAGGACCTGAAGACCCGGCTCGCCCTCTTCGCCCTGGAGGAGCTCGCCGACCTCTCCGCCGACGCGGTGGCGGGACGGGCCGGCAAGGACGCCCTGACCGCGTACGCCGACGTCTACCGCGACTACGCCCACGCCCACCCCGGCCGGGCCGCGGCCGCTCGGCTCAGGCTCGACCCCGAGACGGCGGCGGCCAGTGCGGGCGTACGGCACTCGCAGCTGATGCGGGCGATCCTGCGCGGTTACGACCTGCCGGAACCCGACCGGACCCATGCCGTACGGCTGCTGGGCAGCACCTTCCACGGATACGCGAGCCTGGAGGGGGCAGGCGGGTTCAGCCACAGCGCCCCCGACTCCGAGGAGTCCTGGAGACGGATCCTGGACGCCCTCGACGCGCTGTTGCGCAACTGGCCCACCCGCTGACCGACAGGCTGAGGACATGCACGACTGGATCACCACACCCGTCACCGCCGAGCTGCTGCGCGGTGCCCTCGACGTGGAGCGGACCGAGCTCGGGGTGCTGCCGCACCGGCTGCCCGCGCGGGCCCGCGCCCAGAACACCGACGAGCAGCTGGCCATGGCCGAGTCGCAGCCCGCCGGGGTGCGGCTGGTCTTCCGCACCCGGGCCACCGCGGTGGAGCTGGAGACCCTGCCGACCAAGCGGGCCTACGTGGGTGCGCCGCCGCGGCCGGACGGTCTCTACGACCTGGTGGTCGACGGTCGGCCGGCCGGTCAGGGCAGTGTGCTCGGCGGCCATGTCATCACCGTCGACATGACCGCGGGGACGTCGGAGGTGCGGACCGGGCAGCCAGGGACCGTCCGTTTCGACGGGCTGTCCGGCGAGGTCAAGGACGTGGAGATATGGCTGCCGCACAACGAGACCACCGAGCTGATCGCGCTGCGCACCGACGCGCCCGTCGAGCCGGCGCCTCCCGGTGACCGCCGGGTGTGGCTGCACCACGGCAGCTCCATCAGCCACGGCTCCGAGGCGGCGAGCCCTTCGCACACCTGGCCCGCGGTCGCCGCGACGCTGAGCGGGGTGGAGCTGATCAACCTGGGCCTCGCGGGCAGCGCGCTGCTCGACCCGTTCACCGCGCGGGCTATTCGGGACACCCCCGCCGACGTGATCAGCCTCAAGATCGGCATCAACATCGTCAACCACGATGTGATGCGGCTGCGGGCCTTCGGTCCGGCGGTCCACGGCTTCCTCGACACGATCCGCGAGGGCCATCCGGACACGCCCGTGCTGGTCGTCTCGCCGATCCTGTGCCCGATCCACGAGGACACGCCGGGGCCCTGCTTCCCGGACTTCAGCGGGATCGCCGAGGGCCGGTTCACGTTCAGGACGCTGGGCGACCCGGCGGAACGCGCGAGCGGCAAACTGACCCTCCGGGTGATCCGCGAGGAACTGGCCCGGATCGTCAAGCAGCGGGCCCCCGAGGACCCGAACCTGCACTACCTGGACGGCCGCGACCTGTACGGAGAGTCCGACGCGGAGGAACTCCCCCTCCCGGACGACCTCCACCCCGACGCGACCACACACCAGCGCATGGGCCAACGCTTCGCAAGGCTGACCTTCGGCCCGGACGGACCCTTCGCCGAGAACTGAGAGGGAGCCACGGGGCAGCCCCTGCGACGTGCGTGTCCTGAGGCGGGCCGAGTCCTCCAGCGGGCGGATGCGCCGCGGAGAGAGCTCCGGCGGCAAGCAGAGAGCCGCGGGGCGTCTCCGGCCAGGAACCGTCCGCCCTCTCCCCTCTCTGCGCTGCTATCCCCTGCGCTTGGGCTTGCCCCGGCGGCTCGCCGTGCCCTTGGCGCCGCCGGACCCGCCAGTCCTGCCCGAGCCACCGGTCCTGCCTGACCCGCCCGTCCTGCCAGAGCCGCCGCGAGACCCCTTCGCCCCGCCGGAGGCCCCCCGTGCTGCCCCCTTCCCGGTGGCCGCCCCCGTCCTGCCGCCGCTCTTCGTGGTGGGGGGCTTCTTCGGGTCCGGTGTCGGCTGGGTGCGGCCGCGTGAGCTGTTCACCGTGCGGCCCCGGACGATGCCGATGAAGTCCTCGACCAGGTCCGTCGTGGCGTCCTCGGGCCAGGAGAGGGCCACGGCGGACTCGGGGGCGTCGGTGATCGGCCGGTAGGTGAGGTCGCGGCGGTGGTGGAGACGCGCCAGGGACTGGGGGACGACGAGGACGCCGATGTTCGCCGCCACGAGCTCGATCGCGTCGGCCGTGGTGGCGGGGCGTTCGAAGGCCGGTTCGCCGGGCGGCTGATCCCAGCCGAGGACGTCGTCGAGGGGGTGGATGACGACCTCGTCGGCGAGGTCGTCCAGCGTGACCTCCTCGGCCGCGGTCACCACGTGGTCCTTGGGCACCACGACGACCGTCGTCTCGGTGTAGAGGGGGATCGCGCTGAACACCGTACGGTCGACCGGGAGTCGCACGAGCCCGGCGTCCGCGCGGCCGTCGCGCAACACATCGGAGGCCTCGGACGCCGTGACCTGGAGGAGCTCCAGGGGGATGTCCGGCAGGCGCTCGTGCCAGATCCGCACCCACTTGGCGGGCGTCACCCCGGGGACGTACGCGAGCCGGAAGGACGGGGATGCTGGCGAGTCTGTCACGCGGCAAGGTTACCCACTGTGGTCGGACGTCTCGTGCGCGGCCGATAGTCTGGACTCCATGACGTCGCACCAGAACACCCAGACGATGAAGCCCGCGACCGCGGCGAAGAAGCTGGGTGTGTACCTCCCCGCCACCCCCGCCGAGTTCCAGGAGGGTGTCGTCTCGCGCGCCGAGCTGAACGAACTCCAGACGAACCCGCCCCAGTGGCTGCAGGACCTGCGACGCAACGGCCCGCACCCCCGCCCGGTCGTCGCGGCCCGGCTGGGTGTCTCCATCGCCGGGCTCGCGCGCGGCGGGGTCACCGAGGCGCTCACCACCGAGCAGATCGAGGCGCTGCGCGAGGACGGCCCCGAGTGGCTGGAGAAGGAGCGCGCCACGCAGGCGGAGGTCCGCAAGGAGGCCGCCCGCCTGAAGGAGAAGAAGGCCCAGCAGCAGGACTAGCACCGGTCCAGCCCGAGACGTTCCGGGCCCCGAAAAACTCCGGTGCGCCCAGTCGAACACCTCTGCGACCATTCCGGCATGGACCGTCTGGAACGCCTGGTCATCCGGCACACCCTTCGCCTCCCCTCCCCCGCGGGACCCGCCGGGGAGGGCGATGTCGCCGCGCGGCAGTTCGACGCCGCGCTGATGTCCGTCGGCTTCAAGCTGTCGGCCGACGCGCTGAGGACGCTGTCGGGGCTGTCCGAGGGCACGGTCGTCGACACCGCCGTGCGCACCCTGGCCACCGTCCGCGAGCTGGCCGGCGACCATGTGCGGCACAACGTCTACTTCGTCGACTTCCCGGCGAACGTCCCGGACACCTTCGAGTTCTGGATGCGCTGCGTCACCGAGGCGCTGGAGGACCGCAAGGCCCGCCCCGGCATCATCGCCCAGCTCCGCACCGGCGTGATCAACCTGCTCACGCTGCCGTCGTACGGCAACTACCGCCACACCTACGACGAGATGCTCGCCGCGCACGACGAGCTGACCGCCGCGGTGGGCGACCGGCTGACCGTCCTGCACCTGGGCGGCCCGCTGGGCGACGAGGTCACCGCCCTGTACCTGGCGCTGGCCGGCAGCACCACGCCGCTCGGCGACGAGCACCTGGCCGACCTCGGGGTGCTCGCCGAGCACTGCGCGGACGGCCCCCAGCCGGTGGAGATCCCGGTGCGGGAGAACCGTGCCGTCGTCAACGCGGCCCGGCTGAAGGCGGGTTCGCTTCCGCTGCTCGACACCGTCACCGATGTGCTGCGGCTGGCCTGCGCGTTGTCGGACGGGGACGTGAGCCTTCAGGAGCCGACCCGGTTCCGCAAACTGTCCCGGCTGGTCCGCCGCGCCCTGCTCGCCGGGCTCGACGACGTCGTCGCCCAGGCGCCCGCCAAGCTCGCCGACGTCCTCCTGCACCGCGAGGCCTTCAAGCGGCTCGGCGAGCGTCTGCACCCCCACGAGTACCCGCGGTGGCCGCATGCCGCCGAGGTGTTCGCCGTGGCCCGGGGCGAGCAGAAGGCGCACTCCTTCGACGGCCGGGTGGAGGCGCTGTTCGGCGCGGACGACGTCACCGGGGCCGCGCGGCTGCTGGCGTCCGCGCCCGGCAAGCTGTTCCGGTCCCTGGACCGGCTGCTGCGTTCCGCCGCCACGCAGGAGGAGCGGGACGCCGTGGTGGCCGCCGTGGAGCGGGTCGCGCCGGAGGTGTCCGGGCGGGTCGTGCTGTCGGTGCGTGAGTACCTGCACAACCGGGCCGAGGAGACGGGCCGCAAGCGGGTGTTCATCAACCGGGCCGGCCGCGCGCATGTCACCGACGACACGCGTCACGCCGTACCGGAGGAGGAGCGCAAGCGTCTGATGGCCGCGCTCGACGCGGAGACGGCCCGTCGACTCCCCTCTCCGGAGCGGCTGTTGGTCGACCCCGACGTCCTCGATGTGGCGCTGCCGCTGAGCGGGCGGGCGACCGCGGCCGGGCTCGGGGTGCTGCCCCGTGGTTCGCTCTCGCCGGTCGACGGGGAGCTGCTGCGGTTCTTCGTGTACTGGAAGCAGAAGCAGCGGGTCACCGACTACGACCTGTCGGCGCTGCTGCTGGACGCGAGGTACGACACGGTGTCGTGGCTGTCGTACACCAATCTCCGGGACGTGGAGGGGGAGCACTCCGGGGACATCACCAACGCCCCCGACGGCGCCTCGGAGTTCATCGACCTGCGGCTCGGGGCCGTGCGCGGCATGTACATCGTGCCGCAGGTCAACATCTACTCCGGGGAGAGGTTCGAGGAGGCCGAGGAGTCGTTCTTCGGGTTCATGCTGCGCGAGGCCGAGCAGAAGGGGCAGCCCTTCGAGCCGCGTACCGTGCGGATGAAGTCGGAGCTGCGCGGTCCTGGCCGGGTGGCGCTGCCGCTGGCGTTCCGGCGTGCCGAGGACGGGAGTTGGCAGGCCAAGTGGCTGCACCTGTATCTGAAGGGGGAGCCGGAGCACAACCGCGTCGAGGGCAACCAGGTGACGGTGGCGACGCTGCTGCGCGGCATCGTCGAGCGCGAGCAGCTGACGGTCGGGTATCTGACCGAGCTGATGGCGAACGCCGGTACGGAGGTGGCGACTTGGGACGCCGCGTCGGTGCCGCAGGAGCCGGTGACCTACATCGGTCTGGAGCGGCCCGAGGGCCTGCACCCGGACTCGGTGGTCATCACCCCGGAAAATCTGCGCGACCTGATCCCCGAGTGACTGTTAGCGTTACCCGTGGCGAGGCCATGGAAGGGCTTCCTTCTCAATGCGATGAGTCCCCATGGGGCTTGGATTTCAGTCCTTCCGCTTTCCTCGCCCTCGACGTGACACGTGCGGCGAGGCCATGAGGGGGCTTCCTTCTCACCGGTCTCCAAAACCGGCCTTGCAATGGCCTCAGTTCCCTCGCTCTCCTCGCCCACGACGTCACGAGCCCAGGCGGCCCCGGACCGGTGCACTCACCGTTCCAGGGCCGCCTTCGCCGTGTCGAGCGCCTGCTGCGCGTATCCGCGTCCGAACAGCACGGCGTGCACCAGCAGCGGGAAGAGCTGGTGCAGCCCCACGCGGTCGGCCCAGCCGTCGGCGAGCGGTGCCGCCCGCTCGTAGCCGCGCAGCACCTCGTCCAGGTGCGGACAGCCGAAGAGGTGGAGCATCGCGAGGTCGGTCTCGCGGTGGCCGCCGTGCGCGGCCGGGTCGATCAGCCAGGCGTGGCCGTCGGCACCCCAGAGGACGTTGCCGTTCCACAGGTCGCCGTGCAGCCGGGCCGGGGGTTCGGCGGGGCCCGCGAGCTCGGGCAGCCGCTCGCAGAGCCGCTCGATCACCGGCGCCTCGTCGGCGGCGATCGTGCCGTCGTCCACCGCGCGGCGCAGATAGGGCAGCACCCGGTGCTCGGCGTACCACTGGGGCCAGTCGGCGCCCTCGACGTTCCGCATCGGCGCCCGCCCGATGAACGCCTCCCGCGGACCGCCGGGCGGCGCCGAACCGAAGGCGGGGGCGCCGGCGGCGTGCAGAGCGGCCAGGGAGCGCCCCAGTCCGTCCGCCGCGTCCCGGCTCGGCCGGCCCCGGGGGACGAGTTCCGTGACCAGCCACCGGTCGTCATGGCCGTACACGACGGGCACGCGGACCGCCCTCGCCTCAGCCAACCAGCGCAGCCCGGTGGCCTCGGCCGCCACCTCCTCGGGGGCGTCACCCCGCTTGGCCATCACCTCCCGGCCGTCGTCGAGGGTCACCTCGGTCAGCGCGCCGGACACCGGGCGCTCCTCGGCCGCCGTCCGGCCGGTGAGCCGCGCCGCCGCCGCACGCGGGCCGTCCCCGTCGTCGTACACCTGTGCCTCCCTGATCACTTCGCACTCCCCGCGTACCCGAAGGTCCCGTGCACAGCCTCCACGTCGACTCCGGGGCTCAGTTTCCCTTCCGGCAGCGGCCCGCGGGCAGGTCCGTCATCAGCTGCTGCCAGCGGGGGCCCTGTGGGGCGCGGGTCAGTCGGCACACCTCGGCCGCGCGGGCGCGCACGTCGGGGTTCCACAGCCGCACGGTGCCGTCGATGCCGCTGCTGGCCAGGGTCCGTCCGTCCGGGGCGAAGGTGACGCCCCACACCGCGCTGGTGTGACCGGTCAGGGTGGCGGTAGGACCGGGTGCCCGGGTGTCCCACAGCCGCACCGTGCTGTCGTTGCCACTGCTGGCCAAGGTCCGTCCGTCGGGGGCGAAGCCGAGTCCGCGGACCGCGCCGGTGTGCCCGGTGAGGGTGGCCGTGGCCCGGTGCCCGGCGGGGTCCCACAGCCGTACGGTGCCGTCGTTCCCGCTGCTGGCGAGGGTCCGTCCGTCCGGGGCGAACGCCACGGCGCGGACCGCGCCGGTGTGACCGGTGAGCGTGGCGAGCGGCACTCTGCGGACCACGTCCCACAGCCGCACGGTCAGGTCGTCGCTCGCGCTCGCGAGGGTGCGTCCGTCCGGGCTGAACGCCACCGCGTTCACGAAGTCGGTGTGTCCGGTGAGCGTGGTCAGCAGCCTGCCCCGGGCCACGTCCCACAGCCGTACCGTGCCGTCCAGACCGGCGGACGCGAGGGTGCGCCCGTCGGGCGCGAAGGCCACCGAGAACACCGTGCCCGTGTGCCCCCGCAGCACCGCGAGCGGCCGCCGCCCGGCCACGTCCCACAGCCGGACCGTACCGCCGGAGCCCGCCGAGGCCAGGGTGCGTCCGTCCGGGGCGAAGGCCACCGAGAGCACCGCGCCCGTGTGCCCCCGCAGCACCGCCAGTGGCCGCCGCCCGGCCACGTCCCACAACCGCACCGTGTGATCCGCGTCGGCGGCGGCCAGGGTCCGCCCGTCCGGGCTGAACGCGGCGTGCCAGACCTCCGTGAAGGGGCGGGCCGTCAGCGCCGAGCGGCTCAGGTCCCACAACACGACGGACTCGTCGAACCCGGCCGTGGCCAGCAGCGTGCCACCGGGGTCCGTGGCCACTCCGAGGACATAGTCGGTGTGCCCCGACAGGGTGGTCGTGATCCGGTGACCGCGGACGTCCCACAGGCGCACCGCGCCGTCGCCCGCGGCACCGATCACGGTGGTCGAGTCGGGGGTGAAGGCGACGGCGTTCACGTCGTCGCCGGTGCCGGTCAGCGCGGCGGTGCTCCGCAGCCGTGCCCTGTCCCACAGGCGTACGACACGGTCGGCGCCGCCCGAGGCGAGCGTACGGCCGTCGGGGGCGAACGCCACGCCCAGGACCTCGGCGGTGTGCCCGGCGAGGACGGCCAGCGGCCGGTGCCGGACCGTGTCCCACAGCCGCACGGTGTGGTCGGAGCCGCCCGAGGCCAGGGTCCGTCCGTCGGGGCTGTAGGCCAGGGCGTTGACGCCGTCCCGGTGGCCCCTGAAGGTGGCGGCGGGGCGGTACGCACCGGTGGTTCGCCACAGGGTGACCGTGCCGTCGGAGTCCGCGGACGCGAGGGTCCCCCCGTCGGGGGCGTAGGCGACGGCCCGCACCGGGGCGCCGGTGGTGAGGTCGGCGACGACCCGGCGCGCGGTCACGTCCCACACCCGCACGATGCCACCGGCCGCGCCCGAGACGCCCGCGGCGAGGGTACGGCCGTCGGGGCCGAAGGCCACCGAGCGCACCTTGCCGCCCGCGGCGAGGACCGCGGTCTGCCGTCGCTCGGCGGTCCGCCAGAGCCTGACCGTGCCGTCGCTGCTGGCGCTCGCGAGCAGACGGCCCCCGGGAGCGAAGGCGACGGCGTTGACGGGCCCCGCGTGCCCGGTCAGCCGACCGGAGAAGTACTGCGCCTGGGTGCTGAGCAGGGCGCCGCGGGCCTCCGTGGTCGGCTCGGTGCCGTAGGCCTCGGCGGCGAGCAGCAGGGCGGCCTCCGGCTGCGCGTTCGCCATCGCGGTCGACCGTACGGCCAGCGACTGGGACAGCGTGACCCGGCTCTGCCGCAAAGCCTCGGCCCGCTGCTGGTAGGCGAGGGCTCCCGCGGTGACGGCCAGGCCCAACAGGGCCGCGAGTACGGCGAGAAGGCGGCGTTGCCGACGCGCCTGACGCCGGTCGGACTCCTGCCGCCGGAGTTCCTCGGCCCGGCTCGCCTCGTAGAACTCCGCCTCGCGTGGCCCGAGTTCGGCCCGGTCGGCGACCTCCCGGGCCCACTCGGTGACGGCGGACAGCCGGGGCCCCCGGTAGAGCAGCGAGGGGTCGCGTCCCTCGTGCTCCCATTCGGCGGCCGCGTCGGCGAGTTGCTGCCGGATCAGCAGTCCGGCCCGGTCCGCGTGGATCCAGCCGCGCAGTCGGGGCCAGACGTGCAGCAGCGCCTCGTGGGTGATCTCGACGGTGTCCCGGTCCACGGTGATCAGCCGGGCCCGCACGAACGCGTCGAGGGCGGTGGCCGCCGCCGAGGGGTCGGGGAGTTGTTCCAGCAGGACCGCGCGGTCGAGCCTGCGGCGGGTCTCCTCGCTGCCGTCCCCGAGCTGGACCAGCCGGACCAGGGCCTGGCGGATCATGGCCTGTTCCGCGGGGTACAGACGGGCGAAGCGGGTCTCCGCCGTCCTGGCGACGGCGCCCTGGATACCCCCGCTGTGCTCGTAGTCCGTGATGGTCAGCGTGCGTCCGTCGCCGCGCTGCCAGGTGGCCATCAGCGCGTGGGAGAGCAGGGGGAGGGCGCCGGGCGGGGCGGGCGTGGACTCGTCGCGGGCGGCTGTTCCCTCGGCGGCGTGTGCTCCGGGGCCGGCCCCGGATCCGGTCCCGGGCCCGGTCCGTGGTTCGAGCGGTGCGGTCGTCGGATCCGAGCGCAGTCCCACGTCCCGCAGCAGCAGTTGGACCAGGCCGGGCGCGAGCACGAGGCCGGCCTGCCGGGCCGGGCGGGTGATCGACTCGCGCAACTCCCGTACGGTCATCGGCCGCAGCACGAACAGCCCCGCGGCGAACACCGCGGCGAGCTCGGGGTGGTCGAGGCAGCGGCCGGTGAAGTCGGCCCGCATACCGAGAACCACGGCGGCCGGCGCCGCGCGCTCCTCGCCGCCGTCCGCCGGACCCGGCATCGACAGGGCACACAACGCCCGGACGAAGGCCCGCCGTTCACCCTCGTCCGCGCAGAGTGTGAAGACCTCCTCGAACTGATCCACCAACAACACCAGCCGCTCGGGCGGTGGTTCACGGTCGCCGCTCCCGGACCGGGTGCCTGCGGATGGCAGCGCGGCGGCCCTCGCAACCACCGTGGCCAGGCCGGACGGGTTCTCGCGGAGGTCGGACGCTGTGATGTCCAAGTCCTTGCCCAGCGCCTCGGAGGTCCGGGACAGGAGTTCCTCGAGTGGGCGGGCCGTCGGGGTGAGGATCGCTGTCGGCCACTCGCGCGATCCCGCCATCGGCAGCGCGCCACCGCGGACCGCGGGGACGAGCCCCGCGTTGAGCAGTGAGGACTTGCCCGCCCCTGACGGCGCCACGACCAACAGCGGTCCGCTGCCCACCCGTTCGAAGAGCCGGTCGACCAGCGCGGCGGTCGTCCGCTCACGTCCGAAGAACCAGCGGGCGTCCTGCTCGGTGAAGGCGGCCAGACCCCGGTAGGGGCATTCCCGCTCCGGTTTCCCGGGTCCTCCGGTCCGGTCCGGACCGGGGGTCTCCTCCAGCAGCCGCAGGAGCGCGCCGCCCGCGAGCAACGCCTCGTCGCAGCGGCGCACCACATCCGCCGTGGCCGGTTTGGAGCCGTTCTCGATCTTGCTCAGATAGCCCTTGCTGTAGTGCACCCGCTGGGCGAGCGCGGTGAGCGACAGCCCTCTCTCGTGCCGCAGACGTCTCAGCTCGGAGGGAAAGTCCGGCGGCGCACCACCGGCTCCCCCTTCGTCGGCTCCGACGTCCCCCATGCCCTCGGTCGTGTGCGGGTTCTCGACCACGCCACCTCCCCGCGGCGGCCCGTGTCCCCCCGTTGGTCACGACTCCCGCCGCCGCCCCAACTCCACGCTACAGCCGGGCCAGTTGGGGCCCGAGCGGCGATCAGAGGCAGGTGTTTCCCTGTTTCCCGTTGACGGCGGTCGACGGGAAACGTCTCGACATGCGCATGACCTGGGCCGAAAGCTCGGAACCCGGGCCGGTCACCGACCCGGCCCATGAAAAGGATCTTTCAGGGAGGACACCATGAGGACCCGCATGCTTTCGGCCGTTGTGGCGGGGTCGGCCACCGCCGCGCTCCTGCTGACCGGCGTCGGCACGGCCACGGCCGCCCCGGCCAAGGCGGCCTGGGACGGAAACATCTACCTCTACTACAGCACCGCGTCCAACAGCGCCTGGAGGGCCTACTCCGGCGGCACCGCGGACTTCGGCTCGGACACCTTCAACAGCGGTGTCGACGGCTACGGCCAGCGCGTGAAGAACAACGTCAACCGGGCGTTCAACAACGACCAGCACTGGGCCGCGAACATTTGGTACAACGAGAACTTCCAGGGCGCGGTGGACACCTTCTCCCCGGGCGAGGCCCGCCAGTTGAAGGTCGGGGTGCGCAACGACAACGCCTCGCTGAGCTGGACCTACGTGGGCTGACCTCGACGCACGTGGCGGCGGGTCGTGGAGACGCTCTCCCGGCCCGCCGCCGCGACGAGCACTCGTGGTCGGACCCATCTGCTCGCCCCAAGGGGGAGACGTACATGCGCCCAACGTCAACGACCCTAGACAACAAGGGTGTTCGAGCCACCGCGACCCTCGGCGCCCTGGCCGCTCTCGTCGCGATCACCGGTTGTTCGGACGGAGTCGCCGAGCGGCCGCACGAATCCGCCCCCGCCACCACACGTCAGGTGGCCGGCACCCCGGTGATCCTCGGCGTGACGTCCCTGGTCCTGCCGATCGAGCCCTATCTGTTCACCACCCGTCAGCTGGCCGACGTCCTGCGGGCCCGGCAGACGTTGGTGGTCCCGTGCATGCGCCGGTTCGGTTTCGCGTGGCCCGCTCCCGGCCCCGAGCCGGGCGACAGCACCGAAACGGCGGGGGGCATGAGGAACGCGGCCAACATGGACCGCCGCTACGGCATCACCGATCCGGCGCTCGCGGCCCGGCACGGGTACCACTTCGCTCCCGACCCCCGGCAGAGGACCACCGAGGACTCCACCACCGCCGGGCCCGACGCCGACGCCGACGCCGACGCAATGACCGTACTGACCGGACGTACCGCCGACGGCGCACCGGCCCCGAGCCGGTATCACGGCCTGGCGGTACCGGAGGGCGGTTGCCAGGGACAGGCGACCGCCCGGCTGACCGGCGACCGGCCGCTGGGAAACGACCAACTGGCCAGTGAGATCAACATCGTCAGCTACCAGAAGTCGCGGGCAGACCCCCGTGTCAGGTCGGTCTTCCGCGCGTGGTCGGCCTGTATGCGCGCCCACGGCTACTCCTATGCCGCGCCCACCGACGCCCCCGGCAAGGACCCCCGGTTCACCGGCCCGGCGCCGACCCGGCAGGAGATCGCCCTGGCCGAGGCCGACGTGGCCTGCAAGCGGCAGACCAATGTGATCGGCGTCTGGTTCACCGTGGACACCGCCTACCAGCGGCAGTTGATGGCCTCCAAGGGGCCGGAACTCGCCCGCGCGAAGGACGCCATCCGCACCCAGACGGCGAACGCCGACCGCGTCCTGAACGGCGACCACTGAGGAGACCGGCGGCCGCGTGAGCCGTGCGGGCGGTGCGGGCGATCACCTGCCGCGGAAGATCCGCCGGTGCTTCAATGTCACTCCCGGGCGGAGGAGCGGCGGCATGGGTGCGGAGTCGGGCAGGGTCCTGGTGACCGGCGGCAGCGGTTTCGTGGGCAGTCATCTGGTACGGCGACTGCTGGAGCGCGGCTACCAGGTGCACGCCACCGTGCGCAGCCTCGCGAACGCGGCGAAGGTGCGGCCGTTGCGGGACATGCAGGCCGAATTCCCCGGCAAGCTAAGTCTGTTCGAGGCGGACCTCCTCCAAGAGGGTTCCTTCGACGAGGCCATGACGGGCTGCCGGGTCGTCTTCCACGTCGCCTCGCCCTTCTTCATGCCGGAGAAGATCAAGGACGGCCAGAAGGACATGGTCGATCCGGCCCTGACCGGCACCCGTAACGTCCTGGCCGGCATCGAGCGGACGCCGTCCGTGGAGCGGCTGGTGTTCACCTCCACGGTCGGCGCGATCTTCGGCGACTACGCCGACGTGCGGGACATGGAGGGGCAGATCCTGTCGGAGAGGTACTTCAACACCAGCAGCACGGTGGACAACAACCCGTACCACTACGCCAAGACGGTCGCCGAACGCGCGGCCTGGGACGCGGAGGCCGCGCAGAACCGCTGGCGCATGGTCTCCGTCAACCCCGGCCTGATCCTGGGCCCCTCCCTCACCCCCGCCTCCGAGTCCGGCAGCCTCTTCCTCCTGGAGGAACTGTTCAAGGGCTACTTCTTCTACGGCGCCCCGGACTTCAGTTTCACCACGGTCGACGTCCGTGACGTGGCCGACGCACACATCGCCGCCGCCGAGAAGCCCGACGCGAAGGGCCGTTACATCCTGGCCGCCCGGACGATGACGTCGTTCCACGAGATGTCCCGCGTCATCCGAGCCCGCCACCCCCGGGATCGGCGCCTCCCGCGGACCGCGCTCCCGCACTGGCCGGTACGGATCCTGGGCCCGGCCTTCGGGCTCACCCAGGACTACATGCGCAAGCACCTCGGCATCCGCTTCGAGGTGGACAACAGCCGCAGCGTGAACGAACTGGGCCTCAGCTACCGGCCGGTGACGGAGACGATCCTCGACCATTACGAGGCGTGGCGACGGCAGCGCGGACAACACTGACCCTCACCTGCGGAAACGGGCGCACGCGACGAAGGTCACAGTTACATCTCGCCCTTTTCACACTTCAATCTTCACGTGAGCCTCACAAGTTGGTTAGGTTGACGGCGAACAGCACGAGGAAGGGGCATGACTTTCATGGCGCCGGAACGAACTTCGCGCAATGGAGGGTCCAGCCTCCCGGCCAAGCGCAACTCCGCGCTCGCGACGGCCGCGATGGCCTCCGCGGCACTGCTCTCCCAGACCGGGAACGCCGCCGCCGACGAGGAACCCAGCCGCGACGAGGTGAACCGGCGGATCACCAACCTCTACGACCGCGCCGAGTCCGACTCCGGCACCTACAACGCCACCCGCGCGGCCAGCAAGTCGTCGAGCCCCCGCGACCGTGCCCCCGCGGCCACCGGCGGGAGCCGCAGGTCCGGGAGCGAGCCCGGTCTCGACGCCCTCGCCAAGCAGTGGTACGGCGTGGGCCGGGCGAAGTTGGGCCCGTTCGTCGAGGCGACCCTGCCGCGTGACCGTGTTCCGGCCCCGTCGGCCGAGCCGCGCCGTCAGCGCCCCGCGGAGGCCCCCGCGTCCCGTGCGCCGAAGCCGGCCGAGCAGGCCGTGCCCGAGCTGACCGCCAAGCCGATGCTCGCCCTGCCGGCCGCACCGGAGACGGCACCGGCCGCGCTCGCCGCCGCGCCGGACCAGTCCCCGGCCTGGGCACCGGACCCGGCATCGCAGCCCCTCACCGGCACCGGCGAGATACCCATGGTGCCGCAACTGGAGACCGGCTTCCCGGAGTACAGCACGCAGACCGGCACGGCCTTCCCCGCCTACGGCACCCAGACCGGCACCGGCCTCCCCGAGTACGGCACGCAGACGAGCACGGCCCTCCCGGCGTACGGCGCCCAGACCGGCCTCGCCCTCCCGGAGTACACCGGCCAACTCACCACCGGTTTCCCCGAGTACACCGGTCAGGCCGCCACAGGGCTCCCCGAGTACACCGGTCAGCTCAGCACCGGGCTCCCCGACTACACCGGGCAACTCGCCACGGGAGTACCGGAGTACGCGGCACAAGCCCCTGCCGGACTCCCTGACAACACGGGCCAGTTCAGCACCGCGCTGCCCAACGGCACGGGCCAGTTCAGCACAGTCCTCCCCAACGGCACGGGCCAGTTCAGCACCGCCCTGCCCAACGGCACGGGCCAGTTCAGCACCGTCCTCCCCACCGGCACGGGCCAGTTCAGCACCGCCCTGCCGAACGACACGGGCCAGTTCAGCACCGTCCTCCCCGACGGCACCGGCCAGTTCAGCACCCCGCTCACCGCGCAGGCCCCCGCCCCCGCTCCCCTCGCCACCACCAGCACCCAGTCCATCCCCGCCATCCCCTCCCCCCGCACCCCCGAACCGCAGTGGCAGGCCCCGCAGCAGACCGCCGCCCCGGGCACCCTCCCGACCGCCGACCCCGGTTACGACTCGAAGGTCATCCAGGTACTCGCCTTCGCCCGCTCCCAGATCGGCAAGCCCTGCGTCTGGGGCGCGGCGGGCCCGGGTTCGTACGACAACGCCGGTCTCACCCAGGCCGCCTGGAAGGTCGCCGGTGTCTCCCTGCCGCGTACCTCCCTCGGTCAGGCGAGCACCGGGACGGCAGTGCCGCTGTACGCCATGCAACCCGGCGACCTGGTCTTCTTCCACGACGACCTCAGCCACGTGGGCCTGTGCACCGGCAACGGCATGATGATCCACGCGCCGGGCCCGGGGGCGTCGATCCGCGAGGAGTCGATCTACCCGACCGGCGAGTCGATCATCCGCGGCGCGATCCGGCCCGCCTGACCCCCACGTGCGGGCCGCCGGTCCCCCGTGCCGGCGGCCCGCACGAAAAAAGGAGAGACCCAGGCATCCCCTCCTGTGCCTGGTCTCCCCCGCTGCGGCTGCCGGAGCGCCGATGTGCTGGAGTCATGTCGACAACTTCGATGTTGCCCGGATGAAGTGTGGGTCAGCGAGGTACTGGGCCGGTATGGGTACAACTGCGTATGAGCGGGTGCTGTCGGTCGCCGTGGCCGCGCTCCACGAACGCGACCCTGAGCAGCTGTGGCCCCTGCTGGCGGCCGACCTGCCGGCCCTGTGCGGTGGGGACGCCCTGATCTACAAGCTGGACAACTGGAACGAGAACGAGGGCACCCTGGGGCTGTCCCCCGGTGTCACCTCGGAGTTCACCGCGCTCGGGGACGAGGAGACGGCCCTGCTGCGCGCGGGCTATCCACTGGCCGCGCACTACGCGAGCAGAGCGGACCGGGCGCCGGTGACGGCTCGTCGGGTGGCCGGCCGGTCCTGGTCGGGGAGCCCGACCGCGCGACTGCTCGACGACCTCCTGGACGTCGACCATGTGCTGGGGGTCCCGCTGCCGCGCTCGACCACCCCGGTCACCGGGTGCATGGTCTACCGCTCCGGCCGGGACTTCAGCGACGACGAACTGCGCCTCGCCGAGCAGTTGCAGCCGCTGCTGGCCGCCGTCGAGGAGCAGCGCCGGCTCCTGCGGCGGCTTGCGGCCCCGTCCGAGGAGACGGCGGAACTGGCGCTCACGCCCCGGGAGTCGACCGTGCTGCTCCTGCTCGGCGACGCCCTGACCGCCCTGTCGATAGGCCGCAGGCTGGGGATTTCGGAGCGTACGGTCCACAAGCACATCGCGAACATCTACCGCAAGCTCGGCACCCACGACCGCGTCAGCACGGTCCTGCACGCGCAGCGGCTCGGGCTCATCCCTGGGGCAGCGTCGGCCCGCCCTTGAGGCGTTCCAGGTCGGAGGGGCGGACCTGGATGACCACGATCGCGATGAGGGCGGCGACCACGGTGAAGATCGCGGCCATGACGAAGGCGGCCGAGACTCCGGCGGTGAGGACCTCGTCGCCCCAGGAGCCCGGGAGTTGCCCGGTGCGTTCGAAGATCCGGCGCTCGACCGGGGTGGCCTGGGCGAGGAAGCGGGGGACCTGCTTCTCCGCCTCGTTGGTGCTGGCCGTGCCGAACATCGTGACCAGGATGGACAGCCCCAGCGAACCGCCCACCTGCTGGGTGGCGTTGAGGAGTCCGGAGGCCGCGCCGGTCTCCTCGTTGGGCACGTTGGAGAGCGCCATCAGGGTCAGCGAGACGAACTCCATGCCCATGCCGAGGCTGAAGACGAGCATCGGTCCGAGGACGCTGCCCGCGTAGGTGGAGTGAACGTCGGTGAGGGTCAGCCAGCCGAGGCCGATCGCGGCCAGGATGGCTCCCCCCACCATGAACGGCTTGGGACCGTAGACGGGGAGGAACCGGGAGGCCAGTCCGGCGCCGACCGCGATGACCGCGCTGACCGGCAGGAACGCGAACCCGGTGGCCAGCGGGGAGAAGTCGAGGACGTTCTGCACGAAGAGCGTCAGGAAGAAGAACATGCCGAAGATCGCGGCCGCGAGGCACAGCATGATCCCGTAGGTGCCCGCGCGGTTGCGGTCGGCGAACATGTGCAGCGGGGTGATGGGCTGCCGGGAACGCTTCTCGATCAGCACGAACCCCACGAGGAGGACGACCGCCGCGGCGAACGAGCACAGGGTGAGCGTGTCCCGCCAGCCTTCCTGGGCGGCCCTGATGAAGCCGTACACCAGCAGCACCATGCCCGCGGTGGCGGTCAGCGCGCCGGCGATGTCGAAGTTGCCGGGGTGGCGCTCGGACTCGCGGATCCAGCGGGGCGTGGCGAGCGCGATGAGCAGTCCGATGGGGACGTTGACGAACAGCACCCACCGCCAGTTCAGCCACTCGACGAGGACTCCGCCGGCCAGCAGACCGATCGCGCCGCCACCCGCCGAGACGCCGGCGAAGACGCCGAAGGCCCGGTTGCGCTCGGGGCCTTCGCGGAAGGTGGTACTGACCAGCGAGAGGGCGGTCGGGGAGGCGATGGCACCGCCGACGCCCTGGAGGGCGCGTGCGGCGAGGAGTTGCCCCTCGTTCTGGGCGAGTCCGCCGAGCAGGGAGGCGAGCACGAACAGCAGCACTCCGAAGATGAACACCCGCCGTCTGCCGAGGATGTCCCCGGCCCGGCCGCCGAGCAGCAGCAGTCCGCCGAAGGTGAGGGTGTACGCGTTGACCACCCAGGCCAGGCTGGTGGTGGAGAAGTCCAGGGAGCGCTGGATGTCCGGGAGCGCGATGTTCACGATGGTGATGTCGAGCACCACCATCAGCTGACAGGACGCGATGACCAGCAGGGCCATGACGTTGCCACCGCCGCCGGAGTCCGGTGGGGTGGTCCGTGGTGCAGAACTTGCCTGCGGGTCGCTGCTCATGGTCTCCGTACGACCGTACGCCCGTGCCGTGGCCCCCACCACTCGAACTGGCCCTTACCACGCGAAAACGTGGCACCCCCAGGGCGGAAGGGACACGAACAGTCCGGAGTCGGTCAGTTCGTCTCCGTCACGGTCGTAGACCGCCCCGTCGAGCAGGTCGGTCAGGCGGTGCTCCCGTCCCCGCAGGTCGTCCCAGGGGAGGGGCAGCCGGGCCTGGGCCGGGCCGTCGGAGTCGTTGACGACGACCAGGTGACGGGCGTCGGCGTGGGTCCAGGTCCAGGCGAGGAGACGGCGGTGGGTGTCGTTGTCGGGCCAGCCCGCCGGGGTGACGGGCCGCCACTCCCCGCGGCGCACGGTCGCGGCGGCGGGCAGCAGACGGCCGTAGAACGCGCGCAGGGGTTCGTCGACGGGCTCCTGCGGTCTGCGGCTGAGGAACACCGGTGGCCGCACCCTGCGGCCCTCGAACTGGCCCTCGTGCCAGAGCGTGGCGCCGGGCAGCGTGGCCACGGCCACGGCGGCCGCGCGTTCACGGTCCTCGGGGATCACCGCGGCGACCCGGGGTTCGTCGTGGTTCTCCAGGAAGCGGACGAGACCGTTCTGGTAGGTGAGGTCGGCGCCCAGGTGGGCACGGACGGAGCCGGCGTCCTCGTGGAGGAGGCGGTCGTAGAGGCGCTTGTCGTAGCAGTGGTCGAAGCCCTGCTGCTGGAGGGCTCCTTCGAGGTCCCAGTAGGCCTCGGCGACGAAGAGGAGGCCGGGACGGCGGGCGTGGACGCGGGGGATGACGTACGGCCAGAAGTCCTCGGCCGGGGCCGGGCCCGCGCGGTCCGGCCAGGTCTTGCCGAAGATGTCGTTCATCAGCAGCATCGCCATGTCGCAGCGCACGCCGTCGGCCTGGTCGCCGATGGACACCAGGGTCTCCACGGTCGCCTCGCGGAGGGTGTCGCTGAAGGCGTTCAGCTGGACCACGTCCGGCCAGGGCGGGAAGTAGGGGTCGCGGCCCCGGGCGAAGACCTGTCCCCCGCTCTCCAGGAAGTCACCCGGAGCGCGGGCCAGGTCCTCGGCGGTGCCCCGGACGAGTCGGTCGGGGTGCGCGGTGAGCCAGGGGTGGTCGGGGGCCACGTGGTTGGGGACGTAGTCGAGGATCAACCGGGCTCCCCGCGCGGCCAGTTGGGCGCGGGCCTCGGCCAGTCCCTCGGGGCCGCCGAGCGCGGCGTCGACGACGTAGTTCCGCACGCAGTACGGGGATCCGGCGATGTCCGCCTCGGTGAGGTCGGGCAGGGCCTCGCGGAAGGAGGCCAGGAGACCCTCGTCGCGCAGGGCGATCTCCAGTCCGGCCGGGCTGCGTTCCCACACGCCCATCAGCCACACGGTGTCGACACCGGATGGCACGACCGCGTCCCAGGCCTCGCCGGGGACCTCGCCGAGGGTGACGGGACGGCCGAGGCGGTGGCTCAACCCGCCGAGCCACACGAGGGTGTTGATCTCGTGGATGACCGTCATGACAGAGGCTCCTCCCTGTCGCCGTCGCCGTCTCCCGTCGGCCGGAGCGACTCCCGCGCGCCCCGGTGCCAGTCCTCCTCGCCGATGGCGTGGAAGAGGGTCGCGGTGGTGGCCACCAGGCCTGTCCAGCCGGTCTGGTGACAGGCGCCGAGTCCCGCGCCGTTGTCGCCGTGGAAGTACTCGTAGAAGAGGATCAGGTCCTTCCAGTGCGGGTCCTTGGCGAACACCGACTGGCCGCCGTGCACCGGCCGCCCGCCGTCGGCGTCGGGCAGGAAGGTGGCGGTGAGCCGGTCGGAGATCTCACGGGCGACCTCGTACAGGTTGAGCCGGCGTCCGGAGCCGGTCGGGCACTCCACGGTGAACTCGGGGCCGTGGTAGGCGTGGAGGTTCAGCAGGGCGCGGATGAGCAGGATGTTCATCGGGAACCACACCGGGCCGCGCCAGTTGGAGTTCCCGCCGAACATCCCGGAGTCGGACTCGGCGGGCAGATAGCCGACGCCGTACTCCTGGCCGTGCACGTCGAAGGTGTACGGGTGCTTCTCGTGGTACTTGGACAGGGACCGGATGCCGTAGGGGCCTAGGAACTCGTCCTCGTCGAGCATGCGGGCCAGGATCCGGCGCAGCCGCTCCTCGCCGAACAGCGCGAAGAGGTGCCGGCCGTCGGTGCCGGGGCCGTCCGCCGCCTGCTGTGCGACGAAGGCCTCGACGGCGGGATGGCGTCGGATGAAGTCCCGCGCTCCAGCCGCGAGTTCGGGGAACGCCTGGTCCACCCGGCCGCCGATGACGCTGGTCGCCGCCAGCGGTACCAGGCCGACCAGGGACCGCACCTTCAACGGGGTCGCGGTGCCGTCGGGCAGACGCAGGACGTCGTAGAAGAAGCCGTCCTCCTCGTCCCAGAGGCTGGCGTTGTCCTTGCCGATGCGGTTGAGGGCGACGGCGATCCACGCGAAGTGCTCGAAGAGCATCTGCGCCTGTTCGACGTAGACCCGGTTCTCCACGGCGAGTTCGATGGCGATGTCGAAGAGGTTCTGGCAGTACAGCGCCATCCACGCGGTGCCGTCGGCCTGGTCGAGCCGGCCGCCGGTGGGCAGGGGCGCGCTGCGGTCGAAGACGCCGATGTTGTCGAGGCCGAGGAAGCCGCCCTGGAAGACGTTGTTGCCGTCGGGGTCCTTGCGGTTGAGCCACCAGGTGAAGTTCTTCGTCAGCTTGTGGAAGGCGTTCTCCAGGAAGGCGCGGTCGCCGCGGCCGGTGCGGTGCTTCTCCAGCTCGTACACGAACAGCACCGCCCAGGCGTGCACCGGCGGGTTGACGTCGCCGAAGTTCCATTCGTAGGCGGGGATCTGGCCGTTGGGGTGGAGGTAGAGGCGGTGCAGCAGCAGGTCGAGCTGGGACTTGGCGAAGCCGATGTCGACCATGGCGAGGGCGAGGGTGTGGAAGGCGAGGTCCCAGGCCGCGAACCACGGGTACTCCCAGGTGTCCGGCATCGACATGATCTCGTCGTTGACCATGTGGTACCAGGCGCTGTTGCGGAGGCGCGGGTCGGCGGCGAGCGGGTCCACGCCGTGCTCGGCGAGCCAGCGCTCGACGTCGAGGTAGTAGTACTGCTTGCTCCAGAGCATGCCGGCGAGGGCCTGGCGGGCGAGTCGCCGCTCCTCGGCTCCCACGCCCGGTGGGGTGATGCCCGCGTAGAAGGTGTCGGCCTCGGTGCGGCGCAGGTCGAGCACGGCGTCGAACTCGCTCCAAGGGTCGGTGAGTTCGGTGTCGGTCAGGCGCAGGCGGATGCGGGCGCTGTCCCCTGCGGGGATCGTGAGCACGTGGTGGACGGCGGCCTTGGTGCCGGTGCGGGCGGGGTTGACGGCGTCCGTCTCACCGTGGACCACGTACCGGTCGATGCCGTCCTTCACGTACGGGGTGGTGTTCGGGCTGCCGAAGATCCGTTCGTTGTCGGTCTCGTTGTCGGTGAACAGCGGCTCGCCCTGGTGGTACAGCCACCGCGTGCCCAGCTCCTCGTGGTCGGCGCGGATCGCCCCGTCCGTGGCGTGCAGCGCCGGGACCGCCGTGCCGCCCGCCCAGGACCAGGTGTGCCGGAACCACAGGGTGGGCAGGAGGTGCAGCACTGCCTCCTCGGGGCCCCTGTTGTGCGCGGTGATCTCGATCAGGAGGTCTTCCGGTCCCGCCTTGGCGTACTCGACGAACACGTCGAAGTAGCGGTCCTCGTCGAAGACTCCGGTGTCGAGGAGCTCGTACTCGAAGTCCTTGCGGCCCCGGGCCCGGTTGCCGGCCACGAGGTCGGCGTAGGGGAACTCGCCCTGCGGGTACTTGTAGAGGTACTTCATGGACGAGTGGGTGGGCGTGTTGTCGAGGTGGAACCAGTACTCCTTCACGTCCTCGCCGTGGTTGCCCTCCGCGTTGGTCAGGCCGAACATCCGCTCCTTGAGGAGGGGGTCGCGGCCGTTCCACAGGGCGAGCGCGAAGCACAGCCGCTGTTTGTCGTCGCTGACTCCGGCGATGCCGTCCTCGCCCCAGCGGTAGGCGCGGGAGCGGGCCTGGTCGTGGGTGAAGTACGACCAGGCGTCGCCGTTGTCGCTGTAGTCCTCGCGGACGGTGCCCCACTGACGTTCGCTCAGGTACGGCCCCCAGCGTCGCCAGGGGGCCGTACCGGCGTCGGCCTCGGCCAGTCGTTGCCGTTCGGCGTCCGGTGCGTCGCTGCCCGTCGTCATCGTCCGTCCTCCTCGCCGCACGGCACCTGGGTCCAGACTCGAACCGCCGGGGCCGGGTCGCAATGGTTTTGAGCCATATGGAAGCAGGTGTCACGGTTCCGGACGCGGGCGGGCGTCGGGGCTCAGGCGATCTCGACCAGCAGGTCGCCGCCCTCCACCTGCTGCACCTTGTTGATGGCGAGCCGGGAGACGCGGCCTGCCTTCGACGCCGTGATGGTGGCCTCCATCTTCATCGCCTCGATGGTGGCCACGGTCGCCCCGGCCGCCACCTCGTCGCCCTCGGCGACCACCAGCGTGACCACGCCGGCGAAGGGGGCGGCCACATGGCCGCTGTCGGAACGGTCGGCCTTCTCCGTGGTCGGGATGTCCGAGGAGGCGGCGGCATCGCGGATCTGGATGGGCCGCAGCTGGCCGTTGAGCGTCGACATCACCGTGCGCATGCCCCGCTCGTCGGCCTCGCCGATCGCCTCCAGCGCGATGAGGAGGCGGACGCCGGGTTCCAGGTCGACGGCGTACTCCTTGCCCGGGCGAAGGCCGTAGAAGAAGTCCTTGCTGTCCAGGAGGCTGGTGTCGCCGTAGGACTGGCGGTGGGTCTCGAACTCGCGGGTGGGGGCGGGGAACAGGAGCCGGTTCAGGGTCGAGCGGCGGTCCTTCTCCAGGCCCTCGCGGTCCTCGGCGTTCAGTTCCTGGACGGGCTTGGCGTCGGCGCGGCCCTTCAGGGCCTTGGTGCGGAAGGGCTCGGGCCAGCCGCCGGGCGGGGTGCCGAGCTCGCCGCGCAGGAAGCCGATCACGGAGTCGGGGATGTCGAAGCGGTCCGGGGTCTCCTCGAACTCCTTCGGGGACACGCCCGCGCCGACGAGGTGCAGGGCGAGGTCGCCGACCACCTTGGAGGACGGGGTGACCTTCACCAGGTGGCCGAGGATCCGGTCGGCGGCCGCGTACATCGCCTCGATGTCCTCGAACCGGTCGCCGAGGCCGAGGGCGACGGCCTGGGTGCGCAGGTTGGAGAGCTGGCCGCCCGGGATCTCGTGGTCGTAGACCCGCCCGGTCGGGGAGGCGAGGCCCGCCTCGAAGGGGGCGTAGACCCGGCGGACGCTCTCCCAGTACGGCTCCATGTCGCCGACCGCCCGCAGATCGAGGCCGGTCGGCCGGTCGGAGTGGTCGGTCGCGGCGACGATCGCGGAGAGGGAGGGCTGGGAGGTGGTGCCGGCCATGGAGGCCACGGCACCGTCCACGGCGTCCGCGCCGGCCTGGATCGCGGCCAGGTAGGTGGCGAGCTGGCCGCCCGCGGTGTCGTGGGTGTGGATGTGCACCGGCACGTCGAACTCACGGCGCAGGGCCGCCACGAGCTTGGCGGCGGCGGGGGCGCGCAGCAGGCCCGCCATGTCCTTGACGGCCAGGACGTGGGCGCCCGCGGCGACGATCTGCTCGGCCAGGCGCAGGTAGTAGTCGAGGGTGTAGAGGCGTTCGTTCGGGTCGGAGAGGTCCGAGGTGTAGCAGAGGGCGACCTCGGCGACCGAGGTGCCGGTGGCGCGTACGGCCTCGATGGCGGGGCGCATCTGGCTGACGTCGTTGAGGGCGTCGAAGATGCGGAAGATGTCGATGCCGGTCTCGGCGGCCTCCTGCACGAAGGCGTCCGTCACCTCGGTCGGGTACGGGGTGTAGCCGACGGTGTTGCGGCCGCGCAGCAGCATCTGGAGGCAGATGTTGGGCACGGCCTCGCGCAGGGCGGCCAGCCGCTCCCATGGGTCCTCGGCGAGGAAGCGCAGGGCCACGTCGTAGGTCGCGCCGCCCCAGCACTCCAGGGAGAGCAGCTCGGGCAGGGTGCGGGCGACGGCCGGGGCGACGGCGAGCATGTCCTTGGTGCGGACGCGGGTCGCGAGCAGGGACTGGTGCGCGTCGCGGAAGGTGGTGTCGGTGACGCCGATGGTCGGGGACTCGCGCAGCCACCGGGCGAAGCCCTCGGGGCCCAGTTCGGTGAGCTTCTGCTTGGATCCCGCGGGCGGCTCGATGTCCGGTGTCGTCGGCAGCTTGGAGACGGGGTCGATCAGCTCCGGGCGCTCGCCGTGCGGCTTGTTGACCGTCACGTCCGCCAGGTACGTGAGCAACTTGGTGCCGCGGTCGGCGGAGTGACGGGCCGTCAGCAGGTGCGGGCGCTGCTCGATGAACGACGTGGTGACGTTGCCCGCCTGGAAGTCCGGGTCGTCCAGCACCGCTTGCAGGAAGGGGATGTTGGTGGCGACTCCGCGGATGCGGAACTCGGCGACGGCTCGCCGGGCCCGGTTGACGGCGGTGGTGAAGTCCCGGCCCCGGCAGGAGAGTTTGACCAGCATGGAGTCGAAGTGGGCGCTGATCTCCGTACCGGCGTGGGTCGTTCCGCCGTCGAGGCGGATGCCGGAGCCGCCGGGCGAGCGGTAGGCGCTGATGCGGCCGGTGTCCGGGCGGAAGCCGTTGGCGGGGTCCTCGGTAGTGATACGGCACTGGAGGGCGGCGCCGTGCAGCCGGATCGTCTCCTGGGAGAGCCCGAGGTCGGCGAGGGTGGCGCCGGCGGCGATGCGCAGCTGGGCCTGGACGAGGTCGACGTCGGTGACCTCCTCGGTGACCGTGTGCTCGACCTGGATGCGCGGGTTCATCTCGATGAAGACGTGGTTGCCGTCGCGGTCGAGGAGGAACTCCACGGTGCCCGCGTTGCGGTAGCCGATCTCGCGGGCGAAGCGGACGGCGTCGGCGCAGATGCGGTCGCGCAGTTCGGGGTCGAGGTTCGGTGCGGGCGCGAGCTCGATGACCTTCTGGTGGCGGCGCTGCACCGAGCAGTCGCGCTCATAGAGGTGGATGACGTTGCCCTCGCCGTCGGCGAGGATCTGCACCTCGATGTGGCGGGGCTCGACGACGGCCTTCTCCAGGAAGACGGTCGAGTCGCCGAAGGCGGAGGCGGCCTCGCGGGCGGCCGCCTCGATGGACTCGCGCAGCTGAGCGGGGTCCTCGACCCGGCGCATACCGCGCCCGCCGCCACCGGCGACGGCCTTCACGAAGACCGGGAAGCCGATGTCGTCGGCGGCCCTGACCAGCTCGTCCACGTCGTCGGAGGGCGCCGAGGAGCCCAGCACCGGTACGCCGGCGGCGCGGGCCGCGGCGACCGCGCGGGCCTTGTTGCCGGTCAGTTCGAGGATGTCGGCGCTGGGGCCGACGAAGGTGATGCCCGCCTCCTCGCAGGCCCGCGCGAGCTCGGGGTTCTCCGACAGGAAGCCGTAGCCGGGGTACACGGCGTCGGCGCCGGCCTGGCGGGCGGCGCGGATGATCTCGTCGACGGAGAGGTAGGCCCGCACGGGATGGCCCGGTTCGCCGATCTCGTAGGCCTCGTCGGCTTTGAGTCGGTGCAGTGAGTTGCGGTCCTCGTGCGGGAAGACGGCGACCGTCCTCGCGCCCACCTCATAACCCGCGCGAAACGCGCGAATCGCGATCTCACCACGGTTGGCGACCAGTACCTTGCGGAGCATTCCCGTTCCTTCCCGCCTGCCGGTGACGCCCCCATGGTCTCGGCAAAGACCCCCGGTGGCCATGAGAGTCAGGTCACGTGTCGCGGGCCGTTCGAAGACGATCCGGGTCGAGGGCAGCCCTGGTCACTTCACGGTGCCGGTGAAGACGGTGACCGGCCGCTCCAGGCGCTCCCCGTCCACGGTGATGTCGACGGCCTCGTTGTAGAACGCGAGCAGTCCCCTGATCGCGCCGACGGCGGGCAGCGGGTCCGGGTAGCTCCAGACGATGTTGGCGTGGCCGCCCGTCGACCAGTACTCGGCGGTGCCCTTGTAGGGGCACTGGCTTTGGTGGTCGGTGGGTTCGAGCAGGTCGAGGCGGACGTCCTCGCGCGGGATGTAGTACCGCGTGGGCAGGCCGGTCTCGAAGAGGAGGACCGGTCGGCGGGTGTCGGCGACGACCGTCCCGTCGATCTCCACCCGGACATGGCGGCTGCTGGGCATGGCGTCGACACGTTTGTGCGGGTCACGGGGGTGGACGAAGATCTCTTCCTCCTCCTCGTACCAGTGGTCGAGGCCGGTCCCCCAGCGCCGGAACCACGCGAAGGCGATGTGGTCGGCGAGGTCGGCGGCCGGGAAGGTCCAGGCGGCGTTCTCCACGACCTCGCCGTCGACTTCGAGGTCGTAGAAGACCTGTGATCCGGTGTGGCTTCCGGTCCGCGGGTTCTTCGCGGGCCGCAGCAGGTCCTCGCGTACGTCGGCGCGCGGGAAGGCGTACAGCGGGACGGGGACGTCCGGTTCCCAGACGAGGACGGGGTGCCGGCTGTCGACGACCGTGACGTCCCCCTTGCGGCCGCGCACCCAGCGCTCGCTGGGCTCCCACAGCAGGCCTTCGGGGGTGGTCCGGACGTCTCGTGCGGTGGGGAAGGTGGTCATGGGTGGTTCTCCCTTCACCTCTTCAGGAAGTCGGTCAGCCCGGTCAGGAGCCGGTCGACGTCCTCCGTGTCGTTGTAGGGGGCGAGGCCCACGCGCAGGCCGCCGGTGTCGCCGAGGCCGAGGTGTCGGGATGCCTCGACGGCGTAGAAGGAGCCGACGGGCGCCTGGACACCGCGCTCGGCGAGGAAGCCGTACGCGTCGGCGGTGTCGTCGTGGTCGAAGGTCAGCAGCACGGTGGGGGTGCGGTCGGCGGCCCTGGAGTGGACGGTGATCCCGTCGAGCGCGGCCAGCCCCTGGTCGATCCGTGTGCGCAGGACGTGTTCGTGGGCTTCGAGCGCGGCGAACCCGGCGGTCAGCCGCTCGCGCCGGGTGCCGGTGGCGTCCGGGTCCAGCCGGTCGGCGAGGAAGTCGACCGCGGCTGTCGTCCCGGCGAGGAACTCGTAGGGCAGCGTGCCGAGTTCGAAGCGCTCGGGGACGGCGTCGGTGGAGGGCAGGAGCTTGTCCGGGCGCAGGGTCTCCAGCAGCTCCGGGCGGGCGGCGAGGACTCCGTGATGGGGGCCGAGGAACTTGTAGGGGGAGCAGACGTAGAAGTCGGCGCCCGACTCCTCCAGGTCCACGAGGGAGTGGGCGGTGTGGTGGACGCCGTCCACGTAGAGGAGCGCGCCGACTTCGTGGGCGGCTCGCGCGATCGCGGGGATGTCGGGACGGGTGCCGATGAGGTTGGAGGCGGCGGTGACGGCGACGAGCCGGGTGCGCCCGGACAGCACGGCCCGGATGGCGTCGACCGTCAACTCCCCTGTGCTCGGGTCGAATTCGGCCCAGCGCACGGTGGCGCCCGACTGGGTCCACGGCCGGATGTTGGCGTCGTGGTCGAGGCGGGTGACGACCACCTCGTCGCCGGGCGACCAGGTCTTGGCGAGGGTGCGCGAGAACTCGTAGGTGAGCTGGGTGGCACTGCGGCCGAAGACGATCCCCGACGGGTGCGCCCCGAGGAGGTCGGCCATGGCCCGGCGGGCCCCGGTGACGAGGGCCTCGGCGTTGCGCTCCCCCAGCGTGATCCGCCCCCGGTTCGACAGGGGCTGTGCCAGCGCGTCCGCGATGGCCCGGATGACGGGGGTGGGGGTCTGGGTGCCGCCGGGGCCGTCGAAGTGGGCGACACCGGCGGCCAGGGCCGGGAAGTGGGAGCGGAGGGCGGCGATGTCGTACGTCACGGGGCTCCTTGGTCCGACCGGTTGCGATGGTCCCAGCGTGTCACGCGGTCGGCGGGGTTTCGCGGGCGATCCCGGCCTGGCACGCGTCCACGGGGACTCACGGTGCTCTCAGCGTGTCACGCCGTCCGCGGGTTATCCGAGCCTGGCACGCGTCCTTGGGGACTCACGGGCTCTCAGCGTGTCACGCCGTCCGCGGGCCTGTCGGTGACTTCAGGCCGCCGGCCCGTCCGCAAGGCCGCTTGGCGATCCCAGCCACGTCAGGCCGACCGGGAGGTCTCTTGGCGCCCCCAGCCATGCCCGGCCGACCGCTGAGGTCTCTTGGCGACCCCAACCACGTTACGCAGACCGCAAGCCGACTCAGCGATCCCAGCCACGTCACCCCGGCCGCGAGGTCCCTAGCCGACCCCAACCACGTCACGCAGACCGCAAGCCGCCTCGGCAATCCCAGGCCACGTCTCCCCGCCCGCGAGGCCCCTCGGCGACCTCGGCCCCGCCACCCCACCCGCCTGGTCTGGTCTCCTGGCGAGCCCCACCCCGTCACCCCGGCCGCGAGCTGACCCGCTGATCCGCCCCGTCACCCCGCCCTGAGGCTCTCGCGGTGTGCCCGGTTCGTGGCCATCAGGCCATCGAGGGCGTCGCGGGTGCGGATCAGTTCCGCGATGTGGTCGGTGAGCCGGTCGCGTTCCTCGGCCATCCGCTCCAGCGCGGCGTCGGACGTCTCCTCGCTGGGCGAGTCGACGCACGGCAGCAGTTCGAGAATCGTGCGGCTGGACAGTCCGGCCGTGTACATCCGCTGGAGGAACGACACGCGGTCGACTGCGTACTCGGTGTAGTGCCGCTGCCCGCTCGCGCTGCGCGTGCTGGTGAGCAGACCCTGCTCCTCGTAGTAGCGCAGGGCCCGGACGCTGACCCCGGACCGCGCCGAGAGCTCCCCGATGCGCATGTGTTCCTCCCGGAAGGACTTGACCCTCACGTCGACGTCAGGTTTTAGCGTAACCGTGTTCCCGGGCACGGGGACGACGGATCACTGAGGAGACATGACGTGACGACGCTTTTCACCGGCTTCCGGCTCGGCGGTGTGCGGCTGCCCAACCGGGTGGTCATGGCCCCGATGACCAGGGTGCGGGCCGCCGAGGGCGGTCTGGCGACGGCCTCGATGGCGCGCTACTACGCCCAGCGGGCCTCCGCCGGCCTGATCGTCAGCGAGGGGGTGCAGCCGAGCCTCGTGGGGCAGTCGAATCCGGGCACTCCGGGGCTGTACACCGACGAGCAGGTCGCCTCCTGGCGCCCGGTGACGGAGGCCGTGCACACCAACGGGGGCCGGATCTTCGCCCAGATCATGCACGGCGGCCGGGTCTCGCACCAGGACACCATCGGACTGCGGCCCGTCGGGCCCTCGGCCGTCCCGGCCGCCGGAGAGGTGTTCACGCCCACGGGACGCCAGGCCCCGCCAGTGCCGCGGGCGCTGCGCACGGACGAGGTGCCCGAGCACGCCGAGTCGTACGCCGAGGCCGCCCGCCGAGCCGTCGACGCCGGGTTCGACGGGGTGGAACTGCACGGCGCCAACGGCTACTTGATCTCGCAGTTCCTCTCCTCCAACGCCAATCTGCGCACGGACCGCTACGGCGGCTCGGTGGCGGGCAGGATCCGCTTCGCCGTGGAGGCGGTCGCCGCGACCGTGGACGCCGTGGGCGCGGAACGGACCGGGATCCGGCTCTCACCGGGCGGCACCTTCTGGGGAGTTGAGGAGGCGGATGTCCCCGAGCTGTACACCGCGCTGCTGACCGAGCTGTCCCGACTCGACCTGGCCTACGTCCATCTGGAGGCCACCGCCCCCGAGGAGACGCTCCTGGCCCTGCGCCGGACGTGGCCGGGAGCGCTCGTCATGAACCCGGTGCTGCCGATGGGCGCCAAGCAGACCGGCCGCGGCGAGGCCGACCACTGGCTCGAACTCGGCGCCGATCTCATCAGCTTCGGCCGCGCGTTCATCGCCAACCCGGACCTGGTCGAGCGGCTGCGCACCGGTCTGCCGATCGCGCCCGCCGACGAGGCCACGTACTTCGAGGGCGGCGACAGCGGCTATCTCACTTATCCCGCATACCAGTACACGGCGTGACGTCCAGGCGGCGAGGACACCACGAAAAGGTAACGAAGGTCAACCAGAGGCAATGGGCCGTGGTCTAGCCCGACATGAAGATCTCTTTCCTGCTCCACAACGCCTACGGGATCGGAGGCACGATCACCACCACGTTCAATCTGGCCCAGGCCCTGGCCGAGCGGCACGACGTGGAGATCATCTCGGTGCTGCGGCACCGGGAACTCCCCAACTTCGTGCTGGACCCCCGGGTTTCGCTGCGGCCGCTGGTCGATCTCAGACAGGAGAAGGAGCACCCCTTACATCTGAGACCGGCGCGGGTCTTCCCCCGCTCCGAGTACCGGTACGGCCAGTACAGCGAGTTGACGGACCAGCGCATCGCCGAGGCCCTCGCCACGACCGACGCGGACGCGGTGATCGGCACCCGACCCGGGCTCAACGTGCATCTCGCACGTGAGGCGCCCCGCCATGTCGCCCGGGTCGGGCAGGAGCACCTCACCCTGGACAACCACTCGCCCCGGCTGCGGACCGCGCTGCGCCGGGCCTACCGCGGGCTCGACGTCCTCACCACGGTGACCGAGGCGGACGCGGCCGCCTACCGGCGCCGGATGCGGCTGCCCGGCGTACGCGTGCGGGCGCTGCCGAACAGCGTGCCGGATCCCGTGCTGCCGGCCGCCGACGGCTCGGCCAAGGTGGTCGTGGCGGCCGGCCGGCTGGTCAGGATGAAGCGGTACGACCTGCTCGTCGAGGCGTTCGCCGCGGTCGCCGCCGCGCATCCGGACTGGCAGCTGCGCATCTACGGCAAGGGAGAGGAGGAGGACCGGCTGCGGCGGCTGATCACCGACCTGAAGCTGTGGAACAACGTCTTCCTGATGGGGGCCGCGGCCCCCATGGAGGCCGAGTGGGTCAAGGGCTCGATCGGGGCGGCCACCTCCGACTTCGAGCCCTTCGGCATGACCATCGTCGAGGCGATGCGCTGCGGACTGCCCGTCGTGAGCACCGACTGCCCGCACGGGCCCGCCGAGATCATCGCGGACCGGGTCGACGGTCGGCTGGTGCCGGTCGGGGACCGGGACGCGCTGGCCGCGGCCCTGCTCGAGCTGGTCGGGGACGACGAGCTGCGCCGCCGTATGAGCAGGGCGGCGCTGGAGAACGCGCGACGGTTCGCTCCCGAACCCGTCGTCGAGCAGGCCGAAGCGCTCGTCGCGGAGGCCGTCGCGGCACGCCGGGCGGGGCGGCCGGTGGTGCGGGAACGCCCGGGCGCGACGCTGTCGGCCCGTCGCTCCGCCGTCAGGGACACCGCGCTGGTCGCGGCGAGCGGCGCGCTGCGCCTCGTACGGAAGGGACGCTCATGACCACACCACGCGCCGGGTGCGCGGTCGACGCGGACGGCAGGATCACCTTCGAGGTGCCCCGGGCCGAGGGCCACCGGCTGCTGCTGCGGCTGCGTCCGAAGAAGGGGGAGCCCGAGGAGAGCCTGCACGTCCTCGACCTGCTCGGCCCGGACTCGGGCGCCGAGGGGCGGGCGCAGGCCGTGCTGGGAGCCGATCCCGTGCTGCCGGAGGGGCGGTGGGACGTGTATCTGCTCCAGGGCTCGGAGCGGACGCGGCTGCGCCCGGGACCGCGTGATCTGCGCGCCCTGGTCGACGGGCATCTGCGGGAGCGGCAGGGGCCGTTGGCCGTCCGGGTCCCCTATGTCACCAAGGACGGTTTCCTCGCGGTGCGGACCTGGCTGAGGCCCGCGCACGCGGAGGTCGACCGCATCGACGTCACGGACCGGACGCTGACGGTGGCGGCCCGGCTGCACGGCTCCCCGCTCGCCGAGGGCGCCCGCGTGGAGCTGCGGCTGCGGCGGGACAAGGCCGTCACGCGCACGCTGGAGCCCCGCGTCGAGGCGGACGGCCGCGGGTTCACCCACACCCTCGACGACACGCCGGCCCTGGACACCGGCATCTGGGACATGTTCCTACGGCCCGCTCCCGGGGCCCCGCCGATCCGGCTCGCCCGGCTCCTGGACGACGTGGCGGACCGCAAGCAGGTCTTCGTGTATCCGGGTGCCACGCTCGGAGGCGCGGTCGTACGGCCGTACTACACGGTCGACAACGACCTGTCCCTGGAGGTGAAGCGGGCCGGCTGATCACGCGCCCCGGATTCACCCCCAACGGACGTGCAGGGCGGGCGGCTTGCGGAAGACCAGGCCGTGCGGGGCGGTGGGGTGGTCCGGGTCGAGGCGGAGGGCGGGGAGGCGGTCGAGCAGATGCCGCAGGGCGATCCGGGTCTCCAGACGGGCCAGGTGGGCGGCGAGGCAGTAGTGCGGGCCGTGGGCGAAGGCCAGTTGGAGGCGGGCGTCGGCGCGGCGCACGTCGAAGCGGTCGGGGTCCGGGAAGACCGCGGGATCGCGGTTGGCGCCGGTCAGGGAGACGGTGACGAGATCGCCCTCGCGGATCGTGGCCGGGCCGAGGGCGGTGTCGCGGGTGGCGTAGCGGTCGACGACCGCCGCACCGGGCTCCAGCCGCAACGACTCCTCGATCGCGCCGTCCAGGAGAGCGGAGTCGGCCCGGACCAGGGCGAGTTGGTCCGGATGCCGGAGGAGGTGCAGCAGGGCGTTGGTGATCATCGCCTCGGTGGTCTCTATGCCGCCGAACATCAACACCGCGGCGTTGGAGGCCACTTCGGGCAGGGTCAGCCGGTCGGCCGCCTCCGCGAGGAGCGAGGTGGTGGCTCCCTCCGCGACGGTGGCCTCGACCGCCGCCCGGAGCTGTGCGTACGCCTGGGGGCCCGCGGGGTCCGCCGCGTGGCCCGCGGTGAGGTCGGAGACGGCTCGCACGATGGCGTCGTACCAGGCCAGGACCGTGTCCGTGCCGACGCCCGCCAGTCCGAGCGCCCGGGTCACCACCGCCACGGCGAGCGGTCCGGCGAAGACGCGGCGGAGTTCGGCGGCGCCCTGCGGTGCCAGCGCGGTGACGAGCCGGTCGGTCTCCGCCTCGATGAACTCCGCGAAGCCCTCCCGCACTTCACGCGGACGGAAGGGCGCGGCGAAGGGCTCGCGGTGACGGATGTGCTCGGCGCCGTCGAGGGAGAGCATGCTCGGCCCGACGACTTGCGCGGTGGAGAAGCGGGGGTCGTCGACGGTGAAGGTCTCGGCGTCCCGCATCACGTCGAGGGCGAGATCGCGACGCGTCACCAGCCAGCCGTTCAGCTCGGGCAGCCAGGACACCGGCTCGTGCGCACGCAGTTCGGCCAGGCGCGGGTGCGGGTCCCGGGCGAGTTCGGCCAGCGTGGTCGCGGCGCCGAGGGGGAATTCGATCACGGTGTCGAGGCTAGCAACCGTGCTTCGGCTCCCGGACGGTAAATGCCTGGCGGTGAGCGACCGCGCGAGGTTAGGCTCGCCGGCGATGACGACTCACAGCTCTCAGCGATTGGGGGTCCCGTCCGCGCAAGGTGAGTGCTGATGCTCCCTTCGACCGCGTACGACGACTTCCGTACATCCTTCTGGCCGCGCGTGCGCGAGTTCGCCGTGCCGGCCTCCATGATCGAGACCGCGACCGCCCGACGGCTCGCCGGGGACTGGGCGGGGGCGTGTGCCGCCGCGGGTTTCGACGTCGACCTCACCCTCCGTGCCGTGGCACGCGATCACGGCCGGGAGCTGGCGTCCCGGGTCCGCGCCGATCTGCGCGCCCTCGCTCCCGACCTGCTGCGCTGGCACATGCCGAGGATCGCCCCCGACGGGCTGCTGCGGCCCGGACTGACCCTGACACTGGCGCGGTACGAGGCCGCCGAGGGCCCTGTGCATCTGGTGGCCCGGACCGCACCGGCCTGGGCGGACGCCGGCCAGCGGATCAGCCTCGCGGTGTGGTCCCGCCCGGCCGACGACGCCGTACGACACCCCCATCCCCACCCGAACCGCCGCTTCCGCCTGGACCTGCACCGGCATCTGTGGGATGCGGGGAGGGCCGGGGAGTTGTGGGAGCGGGCGGGGGCGGGAGAGGTGTCGGGGCGGTCGGGAGGTGGCGAGCTTCCGGAGCGGCCGGGGGCGGGGGAACCGCTGGAGCGGCCCCACGCCGGAGCGTTGGTGGAGCGGTCCGCGGCCGGTGAGCCACGACAGCTGTCCGCACCCGGGGATCCACCGCAGCAGACCGCGGCCGGGGCACCACGGCACAGCGCATGGCACGGCGATCCACGGCAGCAGGCCGGTGCCGAGGCCGGTGAGCCGTGGCAGCGGTCCGGGACAGGTGAGCCACGACAGCGATCCGCAGCCGGGGCACTCCCGCAGGGCGCCGGGATCGGCGATCTACCGCAGCACGCCGGTGCCGTGGAGCCGCCGTGGGAGTGGGCCGACGGCGGTCGAGCTTCCTCAGCCTGTGCCGAGTTGCTCGCCCCGCTGCCCGACGGCTGTGCCGTGGACCGCTGGGCCGCCGAGGCGCGGATTCTGCTCGGGGCCGAAGGGCGGTCCGACGGGCGGGTGTTGATCCGGTGCGGGGGACGGCGGCTGGTGTGGGAGGTGACTGAGCACCAGGCGGTTCCGGTGCCTTGCGACGGTCCCCTCCCCTGCCTTCCCGTCCTGCCCGACGCGGCGACCTGGATCCTCCCCGACCTCGCACTGCTCCGCACCGGCGCGATCGAGCCCGGTCGGCTGCACCCCCTGGTCGCGGCGGCCCTCGCACCGGGCCACGCGGCCACCGGTCCGCCTCCGGCCCCCGACCGGCCGGGACGACCACACACCGTGGAGTGCCGGGGCGCCCGCCACCGGATCGGCCTGGTCGACGGGGTCCTGGCCCCACTGGACCACGACCCGGACGAGATCCGCCGCGAGGAGCTCCTGGTCGCGCTGACCGGCACCCCGCTCCCCTGCCTCCAGGCCATCGACGAGGCACACCGCCGCCCGCACTGTCTCGACGGCGTCCGCGAACGCCTCGTGCACGGTGACCTCGCCGGCGCCCTGGCCGTCGTGGAAGGACTGCTCGGGCCCGAGGCGCTGCTGCGCCCCGGTCCGCTCCGGGACGAACTGGAGGCGGCCGCGCAGCGGCGGATCACCTACGGCCTGTTCAGAACGGGCATGACCGGACCCGGCCCCGCCTGGTTCCCCCCACGCCCGAACGGCCGCCCCTCCCACCGGCACCGCACCCGTCCACCGCACGCGACCCGTCGCTGAACGCACCCCCCTTCTCAACACCCGTTTCCCTCCTCAAGCCCCGAAGGTGACGCCCCATGCCCATGCCCATGCCCATGCCCGCCCTCGCCCCCACCTCCCAACTCGACGTCGCCGCAGACCTGTTGACCCTCCTGCGCGACTCCACCACCGAACCTCGCCCCGACGACCAGCTGGAGGCCCTCACCCTGGCCGTGGCCGCCGATCTGCCCGTCCTGCTGTGGGGAGAGCCCGGCATCGGCAAGACCGCAGCCCTGACCCAGCTCGCCGCCGCCCTGGACCTCCCGCTCACCACGGTGATCGCCAGCGTCCACGAGCCGTCGGACTTCTCGGGGCTGCCCGTGGTCGGGGACGACCCCGCGACCCAGGGCGTGCCGATGGCCCCGCCGGACTGGGCGGTACGGCTGGTGCGGGCCGGCCGGGGGCTGCTCTTCCTGGACGAGCTGTCCACGGCCCCGCCCGCCGTCCAGGCCGCGCTGCTCCGGCTGGTGCTGGAGCGGCGGATCGGCGCCCTGCGCCTGCCGCCCGGGGTACGGATCGTGGCCGCCGCCAACCCCCGTTCCTCGGCGGCCGACGGCTGGGAGCTGAGCCCGCCGCTGGCCAACCGTTTCGTCCATCTCCAGTGGACCCACGACCACGACGTCGTCGTACGCGGACTGGGCGGGACCTGGCCCCGGGCCACCCTGCCGCGGCTGGACCCGGAGAAGCTGCCCGAGGCCGTGGACTTCGCGCGGCGGGCGGTGTGCGGGCTGCTCGCGGCCCGGCCGACGCTGGTGCACCGGCTGCCCACCGGCGAGACCCAGCGGGGCGGGCCCTGGCCGTCGCCGCGCAGCTGGGACATGACGCTGTCCCTGATCGCCTTCGCGACCGCGGCCGGCTCCTCGCGGGACGTGCTGTCCTCGCTGGTGCGGGGCACGGTCGGGGACGGTCCCGGCCTGGAGCTGCTGGCGAGCCTGGACCGCCTGGACCTGCCCGACCCCGAGGACGTGCTCGCCGATCCGGCGGGGGCGGTACTGCCCGAGCGGGGCGATCTGCGCCAGGCCGTGCTCGACGGCGTGGTGGCGGCCGTACGCGCCCGTCCGGAGCGGGCCCGCTGGGACGCGGCCTGGGCGGTGCTGGTGCGGGCGTTGGAGACCGGGGCGCCGGATCTGGTGGTGGTGCCCGCGACCACGCTCGCCTCGCTGCGCCAGGAGGACTGGGACGTGCCCGCGGCGATCGAGAAGCTCGCCGGGACGGTGGCGCTGTCCCGGCGGGCGGACCGGGCCGCGGTCGCCGCCAAGGGCCGCCGATGAGCACGCCCACCACAGGGGCGATGAGCACGCCTACCACCCGCGAGATGAGCACGCCGACCACCGGCGAGATGAGCACGCCGACCACCGGTGCGATGGGCACGCCCACCACCCAGGAAGCGGCCCGCCCGGTCAACCAGGAGGCCGGCCGGCTCTACCGCGACAAGCTCTTCGCCGCCCGCCTGCACGCCGCCCGGACCCGCCCCTACCTGGCCACCGCGCTGTTCGCCCTGCACACCGTCGAGTCGCGGCACGTCCCGACCATGGGCGTCGACCGGTACTGGCGCTGCTATGTCTCCCCGGCGTTCGTGGACCGGACGCCGGTGGAGGAGCTGGCGGGCGTGTGGGTGCACGAGGTGTCGCACCTGCTGCGCGACCACCACGGGCGCGGCGACCGGCTGGCCCGGGAGCGCGGGCTGACCGGGGTGGGCGACCGGCTGCGGATGAACATCGCCGCGGACTGCGAGATCAACGACGACGTGTACGGCGAGGGGCTGGTCCGCCCGCGGGGTGCCGTGGAGCCCTGGAAGCTGCGGCTGCCGGAGGGCCGGCTGATGGAGGAGTACGTCAGCGGGATCAGCCTCGGGCCGCTCACGCTGGACCTGTCCTGGCTGGACTGCGGCAGCGGCGCCGACGGGCTGGAGCGGGAGTGGGAGCTGGGTCCGGACGGCGCCGACGGGCTGAGCGAGCAGGAACGCGACGCGGTCCGCTTCCGGGTGGCGCAGGGCATCAACGCACGCCCCGGCAACACCCCGAAGGGCTGGCGGCGGTGGGCGGAGGAGGCCTTCCATCCGCCGCAGCCCTGGCGGGATCTGCTGGGCGCTGCGCTGCGCTCGGCGGTCTCCGGAGCCGGGGCGGGCGACGACTACAGCTACGGCCGTCCGGCGCGGCGCTCCGCGGGCCTGCCCGGGGTGGTGCTGCCGAGTCTGCGGCGCCGGCCGCCCCGGGTCTGCGTGATCATCGACACCTCCGCCTCGGTCGGCGATGACGAACTGGGCAGCGCGCTCCTGGAGGTGGCCGCCATCGCCCGTGCCGTGGGCGGCCGCCGGGACCTGGTCCACGTGCTGTCGTGCGACGCGGCGGCCGGCGCCGTGCGTCCGCTGTGCCGGACCGAGGGCATCCCGCTGGTCGGCGGCGGGGGCACCGACCTGCGCACCGGCTTCCGGAAGGCGCTGCGCTCCAGTCCCCGTCCGGACGTCGTCGTGGCCCTCACCGACGGCGGGACGCCCTGGCCCGGCGCGCGGCCGGCGTGCCGTACGGTCGTCGGACTGTTCTCCCGGCCGGGGGTGAGTCGGGCGGGACGCGAGGACAATGCCGAGTACGTGCCGAAGGCACCGCCCGCGTGGGCCCGCGTGGTCGAGATCGGGTCGGCGTCGACGGCTCGGTGAGGTCCGCGGGCCTCGCGGGCTGGACGCGGGGGTGGTCGGCCACGAGATCATGGGGGCCTGCGAGGTCCGGAGCACATTGCGCGCCTGGGTGGGAGGAGCGTCATGACCAATGTCGACGTGCACCAGCATCTGTGGAGCCCCCCGCTGGTCACGGCCTTGAGGTCGCGGCGCGAGCCGCCGTGTCTCGACGGCTGGACCCTGTATCTGCACGGCGAGCCGCCCTACGACCTCCCGCCCGCCGACCACGACGTGACCCGGCGCGCGGAGCTCGCCGCCACCGACGGCCTCGGTCTCGCGCTGGTCTCGCTGTCCGCGCCGATCGGTGTGGAGTGGCTGCCCGCGGCCGAGGCCCGGCCCCTGCTGGACGCCTATCACGAGGGCTCGGCCGCGCTGCCCGAGCCGTTCGGGGCGTGGGCGGCCGCGGGTGTGCGCGACATCGATGCCAAGGCGACGGCCGACGCCCTCGACCGGGGGTTCGTCGGGCTCCAGCTTCCCGCCAACGCCCTTGCGGACGCGGCGGGTTACGCCCGGTGCGCCCCGTTGCTCGATCTGCTCGAAGAGCGCGACCTACCGCTGTTCGTGCACCCGGGACCCGCGGCCGACGGCACCGAGGGGCCCGGCTGGTGGCCCGCGATGGTGCCCTACGTCCAGCAGATGCACGCCGCCTGGTTCGCCTTCCGCGCCTTCGGCCGGCCCCGGCACCCACGGCTGCGGGTCTGCTTCGCGCTGTTGGCCGGCCTCGCTCCGCTGCACGGCGAGCGGTTCGCCGCCCGCGGTGACGGCTCGAGCGAGCCGGACCCGCTGGTCTTCGTGGAGACGTCCTCGTACGGGCCGCGCGCGGTCGAGTCCGTCGTACGGGCCCTCGGCGTGGACGCCGTGGTCCAGGGTTCGGACCGGCCGTACGCCGAACCGCCGCAGCATCCCGGCCACGGGCTCGGCGGAGCGGCGGCGTACGCCTTCCGGATCGCCAACCCGCGCAGGCTGCTCACCGGGAAGGAGTGACCGGCGCTGTCGGGACGGGTGGCGCCGGCCAGGGGCCTCTGACCAGGAACAGGTCAATTAATGGCAACGGTTTTCACATACCGGCCGCCAGGCCTGTTTACGACAATCATTTCCATCTAGCGTGACGGGGCCATCAGAACCGCGCTTGGAGGATCCATGTCCACGTCCCCGTCCCGCCGCGTCGCGCTGCTCGTCGGCGCCTGTGTCGCCCTGCTGGCCGGCTGCGGCAGCTCCTCGGACTCCGGGGGCGACGGGAGCGCGTCCGCGGCCCCGGCCGCCTCGGCCAGGGTCGCCGTCGTCGCCTCCACCAACGTTTACGGCGACATCGTCTCGCGCATAGGCGGCGACAAGGTCTCCGTCACCTCGGTCATCAGCGACCCCGACCAGGACCCGCACTCCTACGAGGCCAGCACCCAGAACCAGTTGGCCCTGTCGAAGGCGAAGGTCGTCGTCGAGAACGGCGGCGGCTACGACGACTTCGTGGACCGCATGCTCAAGAGCGGCGGCAACACCTCCGCCGAGGTGATCAACGCGGTGAAGGTGTCCGGCAGGACCGCGCCCAAGGGCGGCGAGCTCAACGAGCACGTCTGGTACGACTTCCCCACCGTCGCCAAGATCGCCGATCGCATATCCGCCGCCCTCGGCAAGGCCGACCCCGCGAACGCCGCCCTCTACACGAAGAACGCCCAGACCTTCAAGGCGCAGCTCACGCCGCTGGAGGCCAAGGAGGCGAAGATCAAGAAGGAGCACGCCGGAGAGGGCATCGCCATCACCGAGCCGGTGCCGCTGTACATGACCGGCGCGAGCGGTCTGGTCGACAGGACACCCGCCGCGTTCAGCGAGGCCATCGAGGAGGGCACCGACGTCTCCCCCAAGGTCCTCCAGGAGGCGCTCGCCCTGTTCTCCGGCAAGCAGGTCAAGGCGCTGGTCTACAACGAGCAGACCTCCGGGCCGCAGACCGAGAAGTCCGAGCAGGCGGCCAGGGCGGCCGGCATCCCCGTGGTCCCGGTGACCGAGACCCTGCCCAGCGGCGAGAACTACCTCGGCTGGATGACGGCCAACGTCGACGCGCTCGCGAACGCGCTGGCCAAGTGAGCTCCGTCATCAGCCTGCGCGGGGCCGCGCTCTCCTACGGTCCGCGCACGGTGTGGCACGACCTCGAACTGGATGTGCGGCCAGGGGAGTTCCTCGCCGTGCTGGGCCCGAACGGAGCGGGCAAGACCAGCTTCGTGCGGGCCCTGCTGGGCCGACAGGCGCTGTCCGCCGGGGAGTTGACGGTCCTCGGCCGCACTCCCCGGGAGGCCGCCCGGCACATCGGTTACGTCCCGCAGCAGGCCGCCCTGTCCGCGCAGGCGATGCTCCGCGCCCGGGACCTGGTGCGGTTCGGCATCGACGGCCACCGCTTCGGGCCACGGCTGCGAACGGCCGCCGTACGCAAGCGGGTTGACGAGATCCTCGCCGCCGTGGGCGCCTCGGCGTACGCCGACGTCCCCGTCGGCCTGCTCTCCGGCGGTGAGCGGCAACGCGTCCGCGTCGGGCAGGCGCTCGCCACCGATCCCCGCATCCTGCTGTGCGACGAGCCGTTGCTCTCCCTCGACCTCCACCACCAGCGCGCGGTCACCGAGTTGGTGGACGCCCGCCGCCGCTCCCACGGCACGGCGGTGGTGTTCGTTACGCACGAGATCAACCCGGTGCTCGACCTGGTGGACCGGGTGCTGTACCTGGCACCGGGCGGCCATCGGGTCGGCACCCCCGACGAGGTCCTCACCTCCGCCGCCCTGTCCCGGCTGTACGGCACCCGGGTCGACGTCGTCCACGTGCACGGCCGGATCGTGGTGGTCGGCGCCCTCGAAGGACACCCGCACCACGTGCCCGAGGAGATCCGCCCATGAGCGTCTGGCACCAGCTGTTCGACTTCGACGACTACGGCGAACTCCTCGTCCTGGTCCGCAACTCGCTCGTCGTCGGAGCCGCCCTCGGTCTGGTCGGCGGACTCGCCGGGGTCTTCGTCGCGATGCGCGACCTGCCGTTCGCGGTGCACGGCATCAGCGAGCTGTCCTTCGCGGGCGCCTCCGCGGCGCTGCTGCTGGGCACCGACATCGTGGCCGGCTCGATCACCGGCTCGCTGCTCGCGGCAGGCGCGATCGGCGTGCTCGGCACGCGCGCGCGGGACCGCAACTCGGTGATCGGCATCCTGATGCCGTTCGGACTGGGCCTCGGCGTGCTCTTCCTCGCTCTCTACAAGGGGCGGGCGGCGAACAAGTTCGGCCTGCTCACAGGCCAGATCGTCGCCGTGGACACCCCGCAGACGACCTGGCTGCTGGCCACCTCCGCGGTGGTCCTGATCGCCCTCGCGGTGATGTGGCGCCCGCTGACCTTCGCGAGCGCCGATCCCGATGTCGCCGAGGCCCGGGGGGTGCCGGTGCGCGGCCTCTCCTTCGCCTTCATGATCGTGCTCGGCCTCGCGGTCGCCCTGTCGGTGCAGGTGGTGGGCGCCCTGCTGGTGCTTTCCCTGCTGATCACCCCGGCCGCGGCCGCCGCCCGCGTGACGGCGTCCCCGGTGCTGCTGCCGCTGCTCAGCGTGGTGTTCGCGACGGCGTCGATCGAGGGCGGCATCCTGCTGGCCCTGGGCAGCAGCATCCCGATCAGCCCGTACGTCACGACGGTCTCGTTCGCCTTCTACGTCGGCTGCGGCGCGGTCGGCCGGTACCGGACCGGGCGCCGGGGTGCGCGGCGGACGGTCACGGCACCGGCGTGAGAGGCGTCATCCTTCGAGCTGTCCGTCCCGCTCCCGCACCGCGCGCGGCGACGCCCCCAGCTCCTTGCGGCACGCCTTGTTGAACGCCTGGAGGTCGGGGATGCCGACCGTCGCGGCGATCGCCGGGATGGCCAGCGTCGAGGCGACCAGCAGATGCCGGGCGCGGTCCATGCGGCGGCGCCGGATGTAGGCGACGACCGTGTGGCCGGTGTCCTCGCGGAAGAGCCGGGTCAGGTGGGTGTGCGAGACACCGGCCACGCGGGCGATGCCGGGCACGGTCAGGGGACCCGCCAGGTGCTCCTCGATGTGGGCGACGGCCGTGCGCAGGGCGGGGTGCCGGGAGCCGGGGCGGCTGTCGGCCGCGGTCAGGCCGGTCGTGCGCCACAGCACGGTCCACAGCTCGGCGGCGGCCCGGGCCTTCGACTGCGCGTTCGCCGTGACCGTCTGCCGCAGCAGCGCCCTGAGCACGCCCGCTTCGGCGCCGGCGTCCTGCATCACCGGGACCCGGCGCCGCTCGCCCTCGCCGGGCAGCCGGAAGTGGGCGTACAGGTGCTCGCAGCGCGCTGTGCCGTAGTGGAAGTGCACCTCGGTGTCCGGCGGGACGAGGCTCACATGGCCGGGGCGGATGGGGTGCCGGGAGCCGCCGAGACCGAGGGTGCCGGAGTAGCCGTAGAGATGGAGCTGCCACAGCCGTGGCAGGCGGAACACCTCGTGCGGGCCGGCGGAGCCGTGCACGCCGACGCCCGCGTTCTCCACCTGGGGCGGCTGGTCGAGGGCCAGGTCGACATGTGTGGTCATGGTGGAAAATTACCAGTGGTCGCCGAATACGGCCCACGACTTACCCGGTTCCGGTTCCTACGGTTGCCGTATGTCAACCACACCACAGCTGCTGAACTCCGCCCAGGTGGCGCGTTTCGTGGCCCAGGGCTTCCTGCGCCTGGACGGCGTCGTGCCCCCGGAGATGAACGCGCAGGCGCTCGGCGCCTTCGCCGGCGGGCTGCCCTCGGTGCCGTACGGCACGCCCGTGCCGAAGGCGTTCCCCGAGGGCTCCTTCGCTCGCCGGCTCGTCGAACTGCCTGCCGTGGCGGGTGCGTTGGAGAGCCTGGTGGGCCCGGATCCGGAGGTCGACCACCACGCCCTGCACATCCGTGAGCCGCGGGAGGGCAGCGCCCAGCCGCTGCACGCGGACGCCCTGATCGATCTGCGGCCGGACGCGTTCGACGTCCAGCTCATGTACTACCCGCGGGAGGTGACCGCGGACATGGGCGGCACGCTCGTCGTGCCCGGCACCCATCTGCGCCGGGTCAACGAGTCCGACACCGGCCGCTACCAGAACCTGCGCGGCCAGACCCGGCTGACCTGTCCGGCCGGCACGGTGATGCTGCTGCACCACGGCATCTGGCACGGCGGGCGGCGCAACGACAGCGACACCGTCCGCCACATGTACAAGATCCGCTTCAACCCGACCGTGCCGCAGGTACGGCTGTGGGACACCGCGGACCTGGACGGGCCGGCCGTTCGCGAGGAGCTGTCACGCACCTTCCCCTGGTGCGAGCAGGCCACCGCGCGTCTCGAGATCCTCAACCGGGTCCGGCTGTGGCGCACCCTGTCCGGCGACCCCGACTTCGACATCGAGCACTGGGCCACCCGTATCGACAACCGGCCCGTCCAGAGGAGGACCGCGTGACTCTCCCGAACACCGTGCGTCAGCAGGTTCTCGTCCTCTACCTGGACACCTCCGCGCTCGACTCCTGGGTCAGGGGCTGGGCCCGGTACGACGGCACCGGCGCCACCCGCCCCACGACCGGGGACAGCGACGAGCCGCCGTACGAGACGGGCGTCGCCGCCCTCCAGGACGGCTGGCGGCTCTTCCAGGCCGCACAGCTCGTGCCGCCGTACCCGGGGGCGGAGCACGAGACGTCGTTCCTCAAGCACGAATTCTTCTTCGAGCGGCTGGTCGACGGGGCGGGGGACCCCGGATGAGATACAGCTCATAGCTTCAGCGGCGCGAATATGGTCCAATACGCCATAAGTATGACGAAACGGACTCCGCCCTTCGAGGACTCACCCCAGATGACCCATCCCCGTCCGTCCGCCCCTGCCGCGCCCTTCCTCCCCTCGGAGACCCTCCGGGCGCTGTCGAAGGCGGCCCGGGCGGCGGGGACAGGGCGGACGGGGCAGGCGCTGGACGAGTTGTGGACGGCCCGCCGGTTCCTGGACGGGACCCCGGCGGCCGTCGCCGTCCTGGACACCGAGCTGCGCTATCTGTACCTCAACGAGAGCCTGGCGAGGTTCAACGGACTTCCCGTCGAGGACCACCTCGGGCGCCCCATGCCCGAGGTGATCCCGGGCTCCGGGCCCTCGGCGGCGGTGGCCCGCGAGGTGATCCGCACCGGACGGGCGCAGACCGTCGTCTTCGACGGCCGGGTGCCCGTCGACCAGGTGGACGCCCCGCGCTGGTGGCTCGGCGCGTTCCACCGGCTCGACGGCGAGGACGGCCAGGTCCTCGGCGTCGCCGCGGTCGTCATGGAGGTCACCGACGGGATCCGGCAGCGGGAGTCGCTGCGGCGGGCCCAGGAGCGCCTTGAGCTGCTGGAGGAGACCGCCGCCCGGGTCGGCGGCACGCTGGACGCGGGCGACGCCTGCCGGGCGCTGACGGATCTGCTGGTGCCGAGGTTCGCCGACTACGCCGCGGTGGACGTCCTCGACCCGGAGGGCACGCGCCGGGCGCCGACCGCTCCGGTGCCAGTGCGGCTGCGGCGCATGGCGGTGGCGGCCGCGCCGGGGGTGCCCGCGCCGCTCACCCCCACGACCAGGACCGGCGAGGTGATCTTCCACCAGGCCAGTTCCTCGATGGCCCAGGTGCTGACCGCGCACAAGCCCATGGTGCTCAACCGGCCCGACGACGACACCGTGCGGCTGCTCGCCCCGACCCGGCAGCGGCTGGAGCGCTACCGGGCCCTGAAGGTGCACTCCGTCGCCTATCTGCCGCTCATGGTGGGCGGTGAGCCGGTCGGAGCCGTCATCGTCGGCCGCCGGGCGGACTCGCCCGAGTTCACGCCGGACGACGTCGAGCTGCTGGAGCTGCTCACCGCACGGGCCGCGACGGGCATCGGCCACGCCCTGCGCTACACCCACGAGCACGAGACCGCGCTGGAGATGCAGCGCGCCTTCCTGGCCACCCCGCACACCCCGGGGCCCGGTGTGGAGATCGCCAGCCGCTATCTGCCCGCCGGGAGAGGCGCCGAGGTCGGCGGGGACTGGTTCGACGCCGTCGCCCTGCCCGGCGGCAGCACCCTGCTCGTGGTCGGGGACGTCATGGGGCACGGGGTGCGGGCCGCCGCGGCGATGAGCGAGTACCGCTCGCTGCTGCGCGCGCTGGCCCTCCAGGGGCTCGACCCCGACCGGCTGCTCACCGAGGCGGACCGCACGGCCCACGCCCTCGACGTGGACCGGGTCGCCACCTGTGTGCTGGCCCTGCTCGACCCCGGCGCCGGGCACACGGACCTGGCGACGGCCGGTCATGTCCCGCCCCTGCTGGTCCGCCCGGACGGAGCCCCCGAGCTCGCGGACCTCCCCGTCGGCCCTCCGCTGGGCACCGGGTCCGGCGGATACGAGAGCCGGCGCTGCGCGCTGCCGTCGGGCTCCCTGCTGCTCGCCTACACCGACGGGCTGGTGGAGCGGCGGGGCGAGGACATCGACATCGGTCTCGCCACGCTCACCGCCCTGCCCATCGCCTCCCGGCACTCCCTGCCCGACGTCCTGAGCACCGTCCTCGACCGCCTGGCCCCGGCCAGCTCGGAGGACGACGTGACCCTGCTGGCGGCCCGCACCCACTGAGCACACCGGCCGGCGCCGGAGTCATCTTCGGCCCCGTGAAGGCCAGTTGTGCCCGGCAGGCGGTCTCGTCGAGTCGGTGTTCAGTCAACGGGGAGCAGTCCCGAAGACCCCCGACCCGCACGGCGGCCAGGCGCATACGGTCCACAGATCCGGCGGACGGACCCGGCACGGGCCCGCCGCGACCCACAGGCACAAGGGAGGCACCGTGGCGAGTGTGGAAGTGTCGCTGAAGGAGATGATGGCCGGCACGGAAGGGGCGATGGCGGCCGCGGTCGTCGACTACACCAGCGGGATGGCGCTGGGCACCCTGGGCGGCGGCAAGGACCTGGACACGACGGTCGCGGCGGCCGGCAACACCGACGTCATCCGGGCCAAGGTACGCACCATGGAACAGCTGGGCCTCAAGAGCAACATCGAGGACATCCTCATCACGCTCGAGAACCAGTACCACCTCATCCGTCTGGTGACCGGCCGCAACGGCAACGGGTTGTTCCTCTACCTGGTCCTCGACAAGGCCCGCTCGAACCTGGCGATGGCCCGTCACCAACTCAAGCGCGTGGAAGAGCAGTTGGAGGTCTAGGTCCCGCTCCGGTCGGGGTCGCCGCGCGCCCACGATGTGAAGACTTCTGCAAGTCGCCACATCAACATGAGTCCAATCCACGGCCGCCCGGCGTCCCCGACCAGCAGGATCGGCACCGACGACCCCGTACCGTCCGGCAGGGAGCGAGCGCCCCATGCAGGTCCCCCTCTACCAGGCCAAGGCGGACTTCTTCCGCATGCTCGGCCACCCGGTGCGCATCCGGGTCCTGGAGCTGCTCCAGCACGGGCCCGTGCCCGTCCGCGACCTGCTCGCCGACATCGACATCGAGCCGTCCAGCCTCTCCCAGCAACTGGCCGTCCTCAGGCGGTCCGGCATCGTCGTCTCCATACGGGAGGGCTCCACGGTGAGTTACGCGCTGGCCGGCGGTGATGTCGCCGAACTCCTGCGCGCCGCCCGCCGGATCCTCACCGAGCTTCTGGCCGGCCAGAACCAGCTCCTCAGCCAGCTCCAGCAGGCCGACACCGCGGCACCCCGGGCGGGGGGCATGCTCACCGACCAGGCCGGCGGCCGCCCGACGGCATGACCCGGCAGCCACCTCACCGGTCAGGGCAGCGTTCGTCCGTGGTCCTGACCCGCCATCCGCCGCCCCCGGTCACCTCGGCGGTGAGCGGGGTGGCGGAGGGGTGGGTGAGGCGGTACGCGGCGGCGGCCGTGCACACCGTCTGCCGCACCCCGAGGTCGCTCAACACGTCCATGCCCGGCGGCAGTCGGATCGTCAGCGTGTCACCCTCGACCGTCACGGTCGGTTCGCCCGACGCGGAGTCCCCGGCCGGGCCGGCGGTGTCCGGCGGGGGGCTCCCCGGCACCTCGGAGGCGGCCGTCGGAACGGCCATGGCGGTCGGCAGGGCCGGCACCTCGGTGGAGAGGCCGTCGATGCGCCCCTCACCGGCCAGCGGACCGGCCATGAGCAGCCGCAGCGCCTCCGTGGGGTCGCCCGGCCGCCCGGTGTGGCGCGGCACCGAGACGAGCCGGCCGTTCTCCACGAAGTAGACCGGCGTGAGGGGCAGGATCCCGCTCGCGGGGCCGCCCGCCTCCACCACCCCGGTCGCGGGGATCCCGCAGGAGGTGAGCGCGAGCAGCGCCAGCAGCGGAACGCGATGCAGGGCCTTCATGCCCGGTACTCCTCGGTCGACTCGTCCCGCCGCAGCGGCAGTTCCACGGTGAAGACGGCACCGCCCGCCGGGTGGTCGCCCGCGCGCACGGTACCGCCGTGGAGGCGGACGTTCTCGGCGGTGATGGACAGGCCGAGGCCGCTGCCCTCGGAGCGGATCCGGGCGCTGTCGGACTTGTAGAACCGCTCGAAGACATGGGGCAGGACGTCGCGCGGGATGCCGGGTCCGCTGTCCCGGACCTCGATGACGGCCACCGTGTCGTCGCCGCTCAGGCGCACCCTCACCGGACGGGCGCCGTGCTTGAGGGCGTTGCCGACCAGGTTGGCGACGACGACGTCGACGCGGCGCGGGTCGACGCGTGCGCGTACCGCGTGCGGCGGGGGCAGTTCGGTCTCCACGGTGTCCGTCCAGCCGCGGGAGGCGAGGGTGCGCCGGATCGACTCGGCGAGGTCGATCTCGTCCAGGTGCAGCACCGCGGCGCCCGCGTCGAAGCGGGAGATCTCCATCAAGTCGTCCACGAGCCGGGCGAGTTTGACGGTCTCCTCGCTGATCAGCCGGACCGCGGTGGCGGTGTCCGGGTCCAGTCGGGCGGCGTCCTCGTCGAGGACGTCGGTGACCGCGGACATGGCGGCGAGCGGGGTGCGCAGTTCGTGCGAGACGTCGGCGGCGAAGCGGCGGGCCCGGGCCTCCATGTCGCGCAGCTCGGCCACCGAGGTCTCCAGTGCGGCGGCCGTCTCGTTGAACGTGTGGGACAGATCGGCGAGTTCGTCGGAGCCGTTGACCGCGAGCCGGGTGTCCAGGCGCCCTTCGGCGATCCGGCGGGTGGCGTGCCGCAGCTTCCGCACCGGGACCAGCACTCCGCGCGCGGCGAGGAGGGCGAGCACCACGGCGAGCACCAGCGCGGCCACCATGGCCCGTTCGACAGCGGTCACCAGGGCGTCGACATAGGCCTGTTCGGTGGTCTGCGGGACGACCAGGAAGACCCGGACCCCGCTGGCCGTCTGGTCGACGCCCTGACCGCCGAAGAGAATCGACATGCCGACGACGAGTAAGGTGCGTCCGTCGTGGCGCACCCGTTGGAAGACGGTGGCCCGGCTGGACGCGACGGCTTCGCGCAGGGCGGGGGTCACCTCGGTGAAGGGGTCGCCGGCGGCGGAGGAGCCGCTCAGGTCCCCGTAGGTCACCAGGACCCGCCAGCTGCCCTGCGACTCGGTGGCCGCCGTGTCCTGCGCGAACTTCAGCAGTGCCGACCGGTCGGGGGGCAGCCCGAGTTCGGCGGCGTGCTGGTTGAGCTGGGCCCGCAGCTGTCTGATGGTGGCGTCCTGGCTCTGCTGGAGCACTCCGGTGCGGGCCTCGCGGAAGGTGAGGGCGCCGGTCGTGACGGCCGCGACGGCGGCGACCAGGCCGAAGGCCACCACCAGACGGGCCCGCAGGCCGCGCAGTCGGCGCGTTCTCACGGCGCCGCGAATCGGTAGCCGAAGCCGCGCACGGTGTGGATGTAGCGGGGTGCGCGGGGCGGCTCGGACATCTTGGTGCGCAGCCGCTTGACGCAGGCGTCCACCAGGCGGGCGTCGCCGTGGTAGTCGTGCTCCCAGACCGCCTCCAGGAGTTGCTGACGGCTGAACACCTGGCCCGGTGAGGCGCTCAGGGTGAGCAGGAGCCGCAGCTCGGAGGGGGCGAGGGCGATCGGCTCGCCGTGCAGCGCGACGGTCAGACCGGCCCGGTCGACGGCCAGTTCGCCGTAGGTGTCGATCTTCGGCAGGCCCTCGGCGCCGGGTGCGCCCCCGGCCGCCCGGCGCAGGACGGCACGTATGCGTGCGTCGAGCACCCGGGCCAGTACGGGTTTGACGACGTAGTCGTCGGCGCCGGCCTCCAGGCCGACAACGATGTCCACTTCGTCACCCCGGGCGGTCGCCATGATGATCGGCAGGGTCTGGTCGAGGGTGCGTACGGTGCGGCACACCTCCAGGCCGGTCATGCCGGGCAGCATCAGATCGAGGACGACGATGTCCGGCCGGAAGGACCGCAGCCGGTCCAGTCCCTCCTCGCCGGTCGCGGCGGCGGCGACGTCATGGCCTTGCCTGCGCAGGGCCAGGGCGACGCCCTCCCGGACGGCGGGGTCGTCCTCGATCAGCAGTACACGTGACATGCGCACAGTATCCACATCGGCATGACCATGAGCAGGGTTATCGTTTCGTTACCTTCCGGGCCAGGTCCGATCACATGGCGATCACATCGTGAACGCCGTGACAGCGCACAAACGAAACCCCGGCGGCCGTCGTCGCCGGAAGCACTCCGCGCGGAGCGTGAAGAGCCAACTGACCGGCGGACTCGCCGCGTTGGCGGTCTTCGCGGCCGTCGGTGGCGCGGTGGTGGCGTGGCTGCCGTCCGACGCGAAGCGACCGTCCACGGCGGCCACGCCTTCCCGGAGCGGAGCGCCCTCGCCTTCCGGCAGCGGAGCGCCCTCGCCTTCCGGGAGTGGGGCGCCCTCGTCTTCCGGGACTCCGGCGCCGCCGCGGACCAGTGAGCCGCCGGAGCAGAACAAGTCCAGCCCTTCCACGACTCCCCTTCCGAACAGCGGCCCGGGGACCTTCGTCACCGCGCCCGGCGAGAGCGCGAAGGTCGGCAAGGGCACTCCCCTGCGCTACCGGGTCGAGGTGGAGAAGGGCATCGCGATCTCCCCCGAGGACGTGGCCGAGCAGGTGGAGCGCGCCCTGGCCGATCCCCGCGGCTGGACGGCCGACGGCCACTCGGCGTTCCGGCGGGTGGCCGACGGCCCCACCGACTTCCGGGTCCGTCTGGCCACCCCCGCCACCGTGGACAAGTTCTGCGCCGAGGGCGGCCTCGACACCGGCGGCAAGGTCAATTGCAGCGTGAACCGCAACGTCATGGTCAACCTCAGACGCTGGGTCCTCGCCACCGAGTTCTACTCCAAGGACGTCGTCGGGTACCGCTCGCTGATCATCAACCACGAAGTCGGCCACTTCCTCGGCCACGGCCATGTCACCTGCCCCGGCAAGGGGCAGCCGGCCCCGGCGATGATGCAGCAGATCAAGGGCCTGCTCGGCTGCGTCCCCAATGTCTGGCCGTACGACAGCGACGGCCGCCCGATCACGGGTCCCGCCGTCCCGTGACGACCGATCCCCCAACGAACTGGAGTTCAGATGCAGTTACGCGTACGCCACAGACACGCGGTCATGGCCGCGGGGGTGGCTTCCGCGACCCTGGTCCTCGCCGGGCTGCCGGCCGGCGCGGGAGCCGTCGGCGAGGTGCCGGCGAAGGCTGCCCGTACCGCCTCCGCGGTGCGGACGGTCACGCTCGTCACCGGCGACCGGGTCCTGGTGGACGGCACCGGCCAGGTCTCCGGGGTGCAGCGGGCGCAGGGCCGCGAGGGCATGCCGTTCTCGGTCCGGGTGGTCGCCGGGCACACCCGGGTCGTACCGGGTGACGCCCAACTGCTGCTGGCCGAGGGCAGGTTGGATCCGCGCCTGTTCGACGTCACCCAGCTGGTCAAGGACGGTTACGACGACGCGGGCCGCTCCGACCTGCCGCTGATCGTCACCTTCCGCGGCAAGAAGGCCCCTTCCACCAGCCCGTTCACCGAGGCCGGGGCGCGGCTGGGCCGGGCGCTTCCGGTCGTCAACGGCAGGGCGATGCGCTCCGCGAAGAAGCGCGGCGCCGGGTTCTGGAAGGCGGTGACCCACAACTCCACCGCGGGGACAGCCCAGTTCACGGCCGCGGCCGGGGTGGAGAAGCTGTGGCTGGACGGAAAGCGCCGGGCCTCGCTCGACAGGAGCGTCCCGCAGATCGGCGCACCGACCGCCTGGGCCGCGGGCTTCGACGGCACCGGCACCAAGGTCGCCGTCCTGGACACCGGCATCGACACCGGCCACCCCGACCTCGCGGGCAAGGTGGTCGCGGAGCAGGACTTCAGCGGCAGCGGCGCCACCACCGACAAGTTCGGGCACGGCACGCACGTGGCGTCCACCGTGGCGGGCAGCGGAGCGAGGTCGGGCGGGAAGTACAAGGGCGTCGCGCCGGGCGCCGAACTCCTCAACGGCAAGGTCCTGGACGACCAGGGCGGCGGCAACGACTCCGGGATCATCGCCGGCATGGAGTGGGCGGTGGCCCAGGGCGCGGACGTCGTCAACCTCAGCCTCGGCGGCACCGACTTCCCCGGTGTCGACCCGATGGAGGAGGCCGTCAACCGGCTCTCCGCCGAGTCCGGCACCCTCTTCGTCATCGCGGCCGGCAACGAGGGCCCCGGTGAGCGGACCGTCGGCTCACCGGGCAGCGCGGCGGCCGCGCTCACCGTGGGCGCGGTCGACAAGTCCGACGGCCTCGCCGAGTTCTCCAGCCGCGGCCCGCGGGTCGGCGACGGCGGGGTCAAGCCCGACCTGACCGCGCCGGGCGTCGACATCACGGCCGCGGCCGCGGCGGGCAGCCTGCTGTCGGAGTGGTATCCCTCCGACATCCCCGGCTACCTCACGATCGAGGGCACCTCCATGGCCACCCCGCATGTGGCGGGTGCCGCGGCGATCCTCGCCCAGCAGCACCCCGACTGGAGCGGTGAGCGCCTCAAGGCGGTGCTGACCGGTTCCGCGAAGCCGGGCACGTACAGCTCCTACCAGCAGGGCACCGGACGGGTCGACCTGGTCCGGGCGCTGGACGAGAGCGTCGTCACCGAGCAGGGCCCGCTCGACTTCGGCGTCCAGCAGTGGCCGCACGCCGACGACCAGGCGCGGACCAAGAAGCTCACCTACCGCAACCTCGGCACCGAGCCGGTCACCCTCGACCTGGCCGTGGACGCCTACGGGGTGGACCAGAAGCCCGCCGCCGAGGGCATGTTCAGCGTCTCCCCGCAGCGGATCACCGTCCCGGCGGGCGGCGAGGCGAGCGCCGAGGTCACCGCGGACACCCGCGCGGGAACCGTGGACGGCAGTTTCGGCGGCGCGGTCACGGCCTCCTCGGCCGACGGCAAGGTCCAGGTGCGGTCCGCGGTCGGCGTGGACCGCGAGGTGGAGTCGTACGACCTCACGCTCAGGCACACCGACGAGGACGGCAGGGCGACCGGCGACGCCGTGACCTCCGTCGCGGGTCTCACCAGCTCCTTCTACGCCGACTACGCCGACGAGCAGGACGGTGAGCTGACGGTCCGGCTGCCCAAGGCGGACTACCTCCTGACCGGGGTGATCCACCCCTCGACCGCCTCGGACCGGCACGCCGTGCTGGTGCAGCCCAGGCTGACCCTGGACAGGGACACGACCGTCGAGGTCGACGCCCGGCAGGCGAAGCCGGTGGACATCACCGTGCCGGACCCGGGGGCCGTGAACAACGACGCAGCGGTCACGGTCGAGTACGGCCGGGGCGAGGGCCTGAACGACGCCCATCTCGAGTTCCTGATGCCCACCTTCGAGGGCTCCCGGTTCGGGCGGCTCGGCCCGGACGACTCGGTGACGGGGCTCATCTCCCTGTTCTCCGGCGGCTGGTCCGGCAAGGACAAGGACGGCAGGCCGGTCAACTACCACCTGGGCTGGTACCGGGAGGGCAGCCTGGACGGCTTCACCGCGCACATCGCGCGCAAGCAGCTGGCCAAGGTGAACCTGGAGGTGGGCGAGCTGGTCGACGGCCGGCGCGTCCAGTCGGAGGTGACCGCGCATCTGCCCAACGGCCGATTGGCGACTGGTTACACCGACATGCGCGGTGAACTGCCGTACCGGAGCACCGAGTACATCCTCGACAACGGCGTGAAGTGGTCGGTGCGCACCTGGCAGCGCTTCGGTGAGGGCCAGGACGCGGTCTTCGAGGGCTTCCTGATGCGCATGCCGAGAACCTGGAAGGCAGGCCGCAGCTACGACGAGCAGTTCGGCGTCGGTGTCTTCGGACCGGTCCTGAACGGCCCCGACGACCTCGGCCCTGGCAGGGGCTATCCCGGTGTCGGCCGCGCCGGGAACACGCTCAGGGTCTTCCTGCCGCTGTTCGGTGACGGCTCGGGGCACTGGGGCCTCAGCGACCCGACCTCGGTGACGTCCAGGCTGGAGGCGAACGGCAAGGAGATCGCCGACGACTACGGCATCCAGCCGACCGTCGACCTGACGGAGTACACGCTGCCCGCCGAGGACACCACGTACCGGCTGTCCCTCGACAACTCCCGTGATCCGGCCGTGTATCCGGCCGGCACCCGGGTCCACGCCGAGTGGACCTTCCGCTCGGCGAAGACCCCCGAGGGCGAGTTCGCGACGGTGCCGCTGTCCACGGTCCGCTTCAGCCCGAAGCTGACCCTGGCCAGCACCGCGAAGGCGGGCAAGCGCTTCGAGGTGCCCTTCACCGTCCAGGGCGGGGCGGCCGGACAGCGCCCGACGAAGCTCGCCTTCCAGGTGTCGTACGACGAGGGGAAGACCTGGCTGCCCGCCAAGTCCGTCGGCGGCACGCACCTGTCGCTGAAGCACCCGGCGAAGGCGGGTTCGGTCTCGCTGCGCGCGGAGCTGACCGACCGCGCGGGCAACACCCTGACCCAGACGATCGAAAGGGCCTATCTGATCACCGAGTGACCGCACGCACCTGCCTGTGCCCGGGACGGCCGCACCGCCGCCCCGGGCACGGGCGCCTCCCAACAACCGGCGGAATACGGCCTGTTGGGGCCAAAGATTCACATGGGGTCACTCACGGGGATTACCGTGGATGCCCCGACCGGTGTTCGACCGTTCGGTGGTTCCCCCATCGCGCACACGCAGGAGCGTCCATGGCTGATCAGGCGGAGAACTCGGCGCCGGAGGCATTGCCCAAGATCGACACCTCGGTCCCGCAGTCGGCCCGGATCTGGAACTACTGGCTGGGAGGGAAGGACAACTACGAGGTCGACCGGGTGGCCGGGGACGCGTTCCGCGAGATCTTCCCCGGCATCGAGACCGGCGCCCGCGCCGCCCGGTACTTCCTCGCCCGTGCCGTCCGTCATCTCGCCGGCGAGGAGGGCGTACGGCAGTTCCTGGACATCGGCACCGGGCTGCCCAACGTCGACAACACCCACCAGATCGCCCAGCGGGTGGCCCCGGAGTCCCGGATCGTCTACGTCGACAACGACCCGCTGGTGCTGGCCCACGCCCGCGCGCTGCTCACCAGCACACCGGAGGGCGTCACCAACTACGTCGACGCCGACCTGCGCGACCCGGCCACGATCCTGCGGGAGGCCGCGAAGACCCTGGACTTCGACAAGCCCGTCGCCCTCATGCTGATGGGCATCCTCGGCCACATCGAGGACCACGACGAGGCGTGCTCGATCGTGCGGGAACTGGTGGCCGGGCTGCCCTCCGGCAGCTTCCTGGTCCAGTACGACAGCACCGACACCAGCAAGGCCTACCTGGACGCCATCCGGCAGTACAACGAGGGCGGTTCGATCCCGTACATCCTGCGCAGCCCCGAGCAGATCGCGCGCTACTTCGACGGTCTCGAACTGCTCGAACCGGGGGTGGCGTCGTGCTCGCGCTGGCGCCCCGACACCGAGGCGCTGGGCCTGCCGGCCGAGGTCCACCAGTACGGCGGTGTCGCCCGCAAGAGCTGACCGCCTGCGGGTCAGGTCTCCTGGAGGATGCGGTGCAGGATCGTGGGCGTCTCGTCGGGTGACTCCGCCTCGACCGCGAGGCTGTTCATGGCGTCCCAGTAGCGCTCGATGTCGGCGGGCCGGTCGGGGTAGAGGCCGGTGGCGAGTTGTTCGAGGTAGACCACGTCGGGCAACTCGCTGCCGGGCAGCCGCACGATGGTGATCGGGCCGCCCTCCGCGGAGTGGCCGCCGCCGAGGAACGGCATGATCTGCACGGTCACCTGGGGAAGCCGGCACATCTCGATGAGATGCCTGAGCTGGGCGCGCATGGTCGCCCGTCCGCCCACCGCGCGACGCAGCGCCGCCTCGTCGAGCACGGCCCAGAGCCGGGTCGCCGGTTCCCGGCGCAGAATCCGCTGCCGGGACAGCCGTAACGCGACACGCCGTTCGAGCTCCTCGGGGGAGGCGTCCGCGTGGGCCAGCCGCAGGGCGGCACGGGCGTAGTCCGGGGTCTGGAGCAGACAGGGCACGCGCTGCACCTCGAAGCAGCGGATGAGGCTCGCCGCCTGTTCGGCCGCGAGGTAGGTCTGCGCCCAGGGGGGCACCACGTCGTTGAAGTACTGCCACCAGGCAGGGGTGTTGGCCTCCTCGGCGAGCGTCAGCAGGGTGGCGCGCTCGGCCTCGTCCGTGACGTCGTAGAGGGTGAGCAGGTCGGCCACGTCACGCAGCTTGAAGCCGTGGCGGCCCGCCTCCATGCGGCTGATCTTGGACCGGGAGCCGCGGATGACGTGCCCGGCGGCCTCGCGGGAGACCCCCTGCCGCTCCCGCAGTCTGCGCAGCCGGGCCCCCAGTACCAGCCGCGGCACCATGGGGCCGGCCGACGGGCCGCCCAGGAGCGTGTGGTCGGTGGGGGTTCCTGCGGGTTCCGTGGCACCCATGGGCATTGCTCCCTGCGGTGGAACGCGACCGTGCTCGTCTACGGGCACTGCGAGTTGCCATCGTAGGGGCTGACGGCCGGGCGCGGACAGGCAAGCGGAAGCGGGCCTTACGGGGGCAGCGGCCGAAGGCCACCTACCCGTGCGGGGCGTGGCCGGGGACACTGAGGCGTTGGGCACCGGCGTGGTCCCGTCCCGTCCACCGTCCTCGGGAGGCTTCCGTGATGAGAGCCGGACGTACCGGCATCGGACGAGCGCGGCTGATCGCCTCGGTGGTGAGCATGTTCGTGGCGTCGGCACTGGCCGTGTCCGACGCGGGTGCCGCGACGGGGACGCCCGCGACAGCGACGCGCGCGGCCGCCGCCGTCGAGTCCCTCGCGGTCGCCGGCACGAGCTGGTCCGTCGACGAACACACCGGAGCACTGCGGGTGTTCGCCGACTCCACGGTCTCGGCGGCGGACCTGGCCAGGGTCCGGCGGGCCACCGCGGGTGCCGCGACCCTCGAACGGCTCGACGGCCGGCTGCGCACCCTCCTGTCGGGCGGCGACGGCATCTACACGGCCGGGTGGCGCTGCTCGGCCGGGGTCAATGTGCAGAGCGGCTCCAGCTACTACTTCGTGACCGCCGGCCACTGCACCGAGGGCGCGTCCACCTGGTACACCAGCTCCGCCCTGACCACGACGGTCGGATCCACCGTCGGCACGAGCTTCCCGAACAACGACTACGGCGTCGTCCGGTACTCCAACCCGGCCGTCCCGCACCCCGGCACCATCGGAGCCGTCGACGTCACCGGCACCGCGACGGCCCGCATCGGCCAGAGCGTCTGCCGCCGCGGCTCCACCACCGGCGTCCACTGCGGCGTGGTCACCGGACTGAACGCGACCGTCAACTACGGCGGCGGGGAGGTCGTCTCGGGACTCATCCAGACGAACATCTGCGCGGAACCCGGCGACAGCGGCGGCCCCCTCTACGCGGGCGACAAGGTCATCGGCATCCTCTCCGGCGGCTCCGGCAACTGCACCAGCGGAGGGACCACGTACTACCAGCCGATCCAGGAAGCACTGAACGCGTACGGTCTGTCCGTCTACTGACCACTGAGGCCCCGTCGGCCCGCGTCACCGCGTCCGCGCCGACGGGCCGGTGAGGGCGATCCCCGCCACGGCCCGTCGTGCCGTACGGCGTGCCCGCCCGTGTCGCCCCGTCGACACCGGGGTCGAACTCCTCGCGGTACAGCACCCGGCTCGTCCGGCCCCTGGGGACAGGATCAGCTCACCCATATCGGCCCGACATCCCCTCACAGGGAGGTGCGAATGACCATAAAATGGGTAAACCACTCCACGGATGATCGAGGGCAGCGTGTCGGCCAACGGTATGGCATCGAGCTCATACCCGCTCAGCCCCGCGGGTGTCAGCGATGCGCCCGAGCGCGACGACGCACTGGTCAGGGCCGTGGTCCACGCCGTGGAGGTCACCGGAGCGCATACCGGAAGCGTGTTCCTGCTCTCCGGTGACCGTCGCTCGCTCGTCGTGGCCGCGTCCTGCGGGACACCGCCCTCGCTGCTCAGCGGGTGGCGTCGGATCCCGGTCAACAGCGGCATGCCGGTGGCGGAGGCCTGCCGCTCCGGGCGCATGGTCCACCTGGCCGGCGCGGAGGAGACGATGCGGCGCTTCCCTCAGCTCTCGATCGCCCTGCCCTACCCGTTCGGCTCCGCGTCGGTCCCCGTACGGGCGGGCGGGCGGACCTTCGGCGCCATCGCCGTGGTGTGGACGCCCAGGCCCGACGGGACCGGACTGTCGAGGACGCAGCGCGGGCGGTTGCGGTCCGTCGCCGACCGGCTGGGCACCACCCTCGCCGGACTGCGGGCCCGCGGCACGCTCGGTGAGTACGACGAGCGGACGGCTCCGGTGCTGGTCCCGCTGCCGTCCGCGCCGGCGATCCGGGTGGGCCTGTTCGACTGGAACCTCGACACCGGAGCCCTCGCTGTCGACGACGAGCTGTGCGCGATCTTCGGGATCGCGCCTCGCGCGTTCGACGGTCGGGCGGCCACACTGACGGCCCACATCGAGCCGGCGGATCTGCCCGGTTTCGAGTCCGCCGCCCGCGCCGCGGTCGAGGAGGGACACCTGCTGGCGCACTGCCTGCGCATCCTGGACGGTCATGGCGGACACCGCGTCGTCGAGCTGTGGGGCCGCGTACCGGAGAGCCCCGACGGCTCGGAGTCCTCCTGCCACCTGGTCGGCGCGGTGCTGGACTCCGGAAGCGGCATGGCCGCCGTGGCGGCGATAGAGCGGCTCGCGGACGGTTTCTTCGCGCTCTCTCCGGACGGGCGCCTCGCCTACGCCAACCACAGCCTGGAGGATCTGCTGCGGGTCCGCCAGGACGAACTGCTCGGCCGGCGACTCTGGGACGTCCTGCCCTGGCTGACCGATCCCGTGTACGAGGACCGCTACCGGGCCGCCGCCGTCTCCCAGCAACCGGTCTCCTTCCTGGTCCGCCGCCCGCCGGACGAGTGGCTGGTCTTCTCCCTCCACCCGGGCGCTCAGGGCATGACGGGGTGGGCCTCACGAGTACGGCAGCCCGTACCGGCCGGCACCGGGCCCGGTGCACCGGTCACCGAGGAGGGGCCGCCCTTCTCCTCGGCGCCTTCGCCCGCGGCCCCCCGCGTGGGTTCCCTCTACCGGGTGCTCACGCTGGGCAGCGCCCTCACGAAGGCGGCCACCGCGATCGAGGTGTTCGATGCCGTCGCCGATCAGTTGCTGCCGGCCTTCGGCGGCCAGAAGCTGGCGATCGCCGTGGTGGAGGAGCAGCGCCTGCACCTGCTCGCTCAGCGCGGCTGGGCGAAGCGCTTTGTCGCCCGGTTCGAAGGCAGCCCGCTGCACGCCCGGCTGCCCGTGACGGACGCCCTGACCTCCGGGGTCCCGCTGTTCATCGAGTCCCGGGAGCAGCTCCGCGAGAACTACCCCGAGCTCTTGGTGGGGCACACCAACTCCTGGGCGTTCCTGCCGCTGATCGCCTCGAACCACCCGGTCGGCGCCTGCATTCTCGGCTTCGACGACATCCACCGGTTCCCCGACGAGGAGCGCGGAGTCCTCACCGCGCTGGGCGGCCTGATCGGCCAGGCTCTGGAACGCGCCAGACTCTACGACGCCGAGTTCGCCCTCGCCCGCGGCCTGCAGAACGCGCTGCTGCCGCACCGGCTGCCCGCTCTGCCGGGGCTGCACGTCACGGGGCGTTATCTACCGGGCACCAGGGGGATGGACATCGGCGGCGACTGGTACGACGTCATCCCCACCGGCGACGAAGTCGCACTGATCGTCGGGGACGTCGAGGGTCACAACGTCCCCGCCGCGGCCGCCATGGGCCAACTGCGCAGCGCCATGCGGGCCTTCGTCGCCGCCGGCCACCGACCGAGCGAGGTCGTCGCCGGCACCAACCGGCTCCACATGGACCTCGACCCGGTGCTCCTCGCCAGCTGCTGCTACGCCCAGTTCCATCCGCGTTCGGGGATCGTGCGCCTCGTCCGCGCGGGCCATCTCCCGCCCCTGCTGCGCCTGCCCGACGGGCACACCGAGGTCCTGGACCTGCCCGGCGGCCCCCTGCTCGGCATCGACGCGACGGCACGCTTTCCGGAGTCGGAGCTGCGTCTGGCTCCCGGGTCGGTGCTGGCCCTCTACACGGACGGGTTGATCGAGAGGCGCGACTCGGACATCGGCTCCGACGTCGAGCGACTGCGGGGGGCACTGGCCCGGCTCGGCGGGGGCGGCCTGGACGATCTGGCCGACGGGTTGCTGCGGGATGCCTGTCACGCCACCCCCGACAGGGCGGACGACATCGCGGTCCTGCTGACCCAGTACGCCCCGCCACGTTGAGCAGTCCCCACCGCCACTGTCACATGCCCCAGATCCTCCGGTACGCCTCCCGGTAGCCCGCCGGATCCCAGGTCGTGGCGCCCTGGCTGTTGTCGGCCGTGCTGATGTGGACGGGGGCCACATACCCGCTGGCCGGCCGGCCCGAGAAGGCGCGATTGAACTCGTCGACGATCTGCCAGCCCTGCAGGGACAGCGGCTCCGGCACGGTGGCCGCCTGGTACTGCTCGCTGTTGATCCGCTGGAAGGCGGAGGGGTCGCCGTCGCCGGCGCCGATGTTGAAGGGCGGGCCGGAACCTTTCCTGCCGGCCGCGCGGAAGGCCGGGGCGGCATCGGCGAAGTACAGGTCGTTGATGGCGACGGAGTGGGTCCAGCTCTCCTGGAAGCGGGAAAGCAGTGAGGAGATCTCCCGGGGCATGCGGCTGCCGGCGTCCGGGATCGGGATGTTCTCGTACGCCAGCAGTTCCACCCCCGCGCAGGTGGCCAGCTCCTTCCTGATCAGGTCGGACTTGTACTTGGCGAAGGGGACCGAGGCATCGGTGAAGACCACAGCCCCGGCGGTGCCGCCGGAGCTGGAGATGACCCACTGCGCACTGGCTCTGGCCACGTCCTCGACTCTCGTGGTGACGTTGGTGAAGAGCCTGGGGCGCCGGCTGGGGCCGGGGGAAGCGACCGCGTGCCAGCCGATGAGCGGGATGCCTGCCGCGTTGGCGCGCGTCACCTGCTGCGAGGTCGAGCCCGGGTCGAAGCCCCCGATGACGATGCCCGAGGGTCTGACGTCCACGGCCTCGCTCATCGCCGCCTGGATGCCGGCGGGGGTGCCGCCACCGTCGATCACCCGGACGTCCCAGCCGATGACGCGCGCGGCCTTCCGCACGCTGTCCGCCACGCCCGCGACGCCGGGATTGGTCATGGTCTGGGCGACGTAGACGATGGTCTTGCCGGCCACCGCGCGGGGACCGCTGGTCGGTCCGTTCCAGGGGATGTCGGTCCGCTGCGCCCGGCTGACGGCGGCCTGGGCCCTGGTCTGGGCCGCGGGGCAGCCGCTCGGACCCGAGGTAGAGTGCGCCGGGTCGCTCGACGAGCCGCGTTCACAGCCGGCCAGCACGAAGAGCGCGACCACCAGGACGGAGGCAGTGGACCGCGCGTTGTGGACGGCGGGAGTGGTGCGGTTGCGGTGCACGGAAGCTCCTTGCGGAGGATGCCGGCCGGGCACTTCGGCGGTGCGCGCGGCGTGGTTCATGGCGGGCTGCCCGGTGTGCCGTCGTCCGGTGGCACGGCGGGCGCATCGCGGGCGACCACCGCACCGGTGCGCAGTCGGCGACGAGCCGAGTAGCCGGCCAGTCCGACGGCGAGGAGCAGGGTGCCGCCGTAGAACAACGGGACCGTCCAGAAGTCGCCGCCCATCTGGGCGATGCCGGTGAGGCCGACGGCGAGGACGGCGATGGCGACGAGGGTGCCCAGGGGGTTGGGGCGCCCGGGTTTGATGGCGGTGGAGCCGAGGAGGGCCCCGACGAACGCGGGCAGCAGGTAGTCGAGGCCGACGCTGGGATTGCCGATCTGCTGCTGGGCCGCGAGCAGCACTCCGTCGAAGCCGACGATCAGTCCCGACGCGGCGAAGGCGTAGACGGTGTACCTGCGGGTCGGGATGCCGACCAGGTCGGCGGCGCGCGGGTTCGACCCGATGACATGCAGATACCTGCCGAGCGGCAGCCGCTCCAGGACCACCCAGAGGGCGACCGCGAGCGCGAGCACGTAGAAGGCGGGAACCGGCAGGCCGAGGAACGTGGAGTTGTAGAGGTCGGTGAAGGCGGGCGGGAGTCCCTGCGGGCCGGGGACGATCCGGCCGCCGCCGGTGACCCACCCGGTCACCGCGTACATCATGCTGCCGGTTCCGAGCGTGGCGATGAACGAGTCGATCCGTCCGAATTCGACGACGACACCGTTGAGGACGCCCACGACGCCCCCTCCGGCGATCACCGTGAGGCAGGCGAGCGGCCAGGGCCACCCTTCGCCCACGACGAGCTGCATCACCATGACGTGCGCGAGGCCCAGGCCGTAGCCGATGGAGAGGTCGAACGCGCCGGTCACGATGGGGACCATCGCGGCGAGCGCGAGGACGGCCGGGATCGACTGGTTGGACAGGATCGAGTCGACGGTGTCCCGGGTGGGAAAGGTACGCGGCAGGGTGAGGGAGAAGATCAGGAAGAGCAGGGCGGTGAGGGTCAGCAGGCCGTAGGCGCCGATGAGTTGTCCGCTACGGCCGTGCAGTCCGGCGGGTCGCCTCGGTGGTCCCGGGCGACGCGGCGCTGGCGAGGGGGAGCCGGTCACGGGTTCGCCGCGGTGGTGGAGGAGGGCAGGGCCGAAGCCGCCCGCGTGAGCTCGGTGACCGTGAGGGCCGGGCCGGTCAGCTCGGTCGTCACGGATCCGCGGACGAAGACCAGGGCGCGCCGGCACACGCCAGCGACCTCCTCGAAGTCGCTGGAGATGAGCAGGACCGCGAGGCCGGCGGCGAGCGCCTCGTCGAGCAGGCGGTGGATCGCGGCTTTGGCACCGATGTCCACGCTCGCCGTCGGTTCCTCGAGGATCAGCAGACGCAGGTCCGGCCGCAACCACCGGCCGATCATGACCTTCTGCTGGTTCCCCCCGGACAGGGTGGCGATGGCGGCCTCGCTGTCGTCGGGACGCACCGAGAGCCGGTCGATCAGGGTGCCGGCCTCGGCGCGTTCGCGGCGCGGGCTGATCCAGGACAGCGCCGACCTGCCGGACGCCCGGGGGTTGGCCAGGAGGTTCTCCCGTACGGTCAGCTCGGCGAGGCAGCCCTCCCGCTGTCTGTCTCCGGGTACGAGGGCGACACCCCGTCCGACGGCGTCCGCGACCGTACGGGGACGGTACGGGCGACCGCCCAGCAGGGCCCGTCCGCCGAGGAGGGGCCGGGCGCCCGCGAGGGCTCGGGCCAGGCCCATGTGCCCGGCGCCCGTGAGGCCGACCAGGCCGAGGACTTCCCCCTGCCGCAGCTCCAGACCGACCGGTCCCGCGTCAGGGGTGCGCACCGCGTCCAGGGTCAGGACGGGCGGGCCGCCGGCCGGGGTGGTGGCGGGGCGGTGATCGGTCGGCCCCTCACCAGTGACGGCGCGCACCAGGCGGGCAGGACTGTGATTCGCCGGCGAGCCTTGGCCGACCAGGCGTCCGTCGCGCAGCACGGCGAAGGTGTCGGCGACCTCGTACACCTCGTCCAGGCGATGGCTGACGTAGAGGATGCCGTGCCCCCGGTCGCGCAGGGTGTGCAGCACCCGGAACAGCCGGGAGCAGTCCGCTGCGGGCAGGCGGGCGGTCGGCTCGTCGAGGACGACGAGGCTCGCTCGTGCCGCCAGGGCTCGTGCGACGGCGACCAGCGAACGCTCGGCCGGGTCGAGGCGGGAGACCGGCGTGTCGGGGTCGAGATGTCCGGCGACGGCCCGCAGGGCCTCGGTGCAGTGTTCTCTGGTGAGCCGCCAGGAGATCAGTCCGGCGCGGCGCGGATACCCGGCGCTCAGAGCGATGTTCTCGGCCACCGTCATCCACTCCACCAGCCCGAGATCCTGGTGGATGAAGGACATGTGCCGGGAGGCGGCGTGGCTCCCGAGCGGGTGCCCGGCCACGGTGACCTGGCCCGAGTCGGCGTGGTGGACGCCGGCGAGCACCTTGATGAGCGTGGACTTCCCGGCTCCGTTGGGACCGAGGAGGGCGAGGACGCTGCCGGCGTGGACATCGAGGTCGATCCCGGCGAGCGCGACGGTTCCCCCGAAGCGCTTGGCAAGTCCGCGGACACGGACCAGAGGTTCCGTAGGCGCAGAGGTGTCGTGGGCCTCGTGCACGGGCCTCTCCGGGGTTGGCGTGTTCTTCCGCGTGTTCTTCCCGATGCGCATCAGTGATATTAGCGGCACATGTCGCATATTTTGGGTCATCTGACTGCTCTCTGTCACCCCAGCGGAGCAGCGCATCGCCGGGGTAGGCGCCTCAGGCCCCCTCGAGCCCGCATTCGGCCCAGATGACCTTGCCCTGCTGGGTGTAGCGCGCGCCCCAGCTCCGCGTCAGCTGCGCGACGAGGAACAGGCCGCGGCCGCCCTCGTCGGTGCTGGCCGCTCGGCGCAGATGCGGGGCGGTGTTGCTGGTGTCGGAGACCTCGCAGATCAGGGTGCGGTCGTGGAGCAGCCGTACCCGGATGGGCCCTGCTCCGTGGCGGATGGCGTTCGTGACCAGCTCGCTGAGCACCAGTTCGGCGGCGAACGCGGCCTCGTCGAGCCCCCAGTCCGCCAGTTGCCGGGTGGCGGAGGCGCGCACCTCGGCGACCCGGGCCGGATCGGCGGGCAGGTCCCAGGTGGCGATCCGCCGGGGGTCGAGGGCGTGGGTGCGCGCGACGAGCAGGGCGATGTCGTCGCAGGGGTGGGCGGGGGCCACCGTGTCGAGGATCGCCTCGCAGGTCTCGTCGGGCGTGCCGTGCGCCTCGGCCAGGGTGGCGCGCAGCTGATCGAGGACCACGTCGACGTCGCGGTGCCGGTCCTCGATGAGGCCGTCGGTGTAGAGGACCAGCCGGCTGTCCTCGGGGAGGTCGAGCTCGGCGGCTTCGAACGGCAGACCGCCGAGGCCGAGCGGCGGTCCGGCAGGCAGGTCGGGGAACCACACGGTGCCGTCCGGGCGGACCAGAGCGGGCGGGGGATGAGCGGCCCGGGCCATGGTGCACTGCTGGGTGGTCGGGTCGTAGATGGCGTAGAGACAGGTCGCGCCGACGATGCCCGCGTCCACGGCGCCGGGGTCCTCCCGGTCGAGGCGTCCCACGAGTTTGTCGAGGTGGGTGAGGACCTCCTCCGGGGGGAAGTCGAGTTCGGCGAAGCTGCGGGCGGCCGTGCGCAGCCGCCCCATGGTGGCGGCGGAGAGCATGCCGTGGCCGACGACGTCGCCGACGAAGAGCCCGATGCGGCTGCCGGACAGCGGTATGACGTCGTACCAGTCCCCTCCCACGTCGGATTCGGCGGGCAGGTAGCGATGGGCGACCTCGACGGCGTCCTGGTCCGGCACACCGTGCGGGAGCAGGCTGCGCTGGAGGGCCAGGACCATGGCACGTTCGCGCGTGTAGCGCCGGGCGTTGTCGATGGACAGTGCGGCACGCGCGGCCAGTTCCCGGGCCAGCGACCGGTCGTCGTCCCCGAACGCGGGCGAGTCCAGCGCACGGTAGAAGCCGACCACGCCCAGGACGGTGCCGCGGGCGACCAGGGGCACCGCGATGAGGGAGTGGACGTGGCTCAGCAGCTGTGCGGAGTGCTCGGGGTCCTGCGCGAACCAGCCCGCGGCAGCCTTCAGGTCCGGTTCGAGCACCGCCTGGCCGCTCGTCAGACACCGCGACTGCGGCATCGCCGGACCGTAGTCGACCTGCTTGCCGACCGGGTGGAAGGGACAGTCGTCATGGATGCCGTGGACCACCGTGCGGCGCAGGTCACTGCGGGGATCGGCGGACTCCTCGCCGCGGAGCACCGCTTCCGGCAGGTCGACGGTGACGAAGTCGGCCAGTTGCGGCACCGCCGCCTCGGCGAGCTCCCTGGCGGTGGTGCGCACATCCAGGGTGGTGCCTATGCGGACGCCGGCCTCGGACAGCAATTCCAGGCGGCGGCGCGCGGCCAGGGCGTAGGTCCCGACGTGCGGCTCCCCCACCATCATGAGCCCTCTCGCCGGGGGCGGGGAGTCGCGGTGCTCGTCCGTCGTGCCGTCGCCGGCCGTGCCGGGATCGACGCCCGCGGGGACCGGGCCGTGCTCCGTGCCGGGAAGATGCTCCGCCGACGGGATGCCGTAAAGCTGCCCGGGGGCCACGTCGAGAACAGCCCCGGAGAACGTGAGGGAGGTGGCGCCGGCAAGCTCGGCGGGGAGGCCCAGCGATGCGTGGGCCTGGCGCGGGAGGGCCAGGGGCTCGTGCGGTGAGGGACCGGGCACGACGGCCTCGACGGCGAAGCCCTGCACTCCGGAGGCACTCGTCATCGGCCGGCTCACGAGCGTGACCCGACGGCCGTCGGACAGGGGCACGTCGACGCGGGCCCGCTGTGCGTACGCGATCAGCTCGGCGGCCTTCTCCATGAGGATCGCCCGGTCGCGGGGTCTCATCTCCACGGCCAGTTCCGGCACCCCTGTGCGGTGCACAAGACCTGCGTCGGCCTCGGCTCCGCTGTCCAGGTAGGCCTGCAGGAGAGCGCGCTCACGCGAGGAACTCTGCCCCAGCAGCCGGCGCTCGATGGTCTCGGCCGCCTTGCGTATCACGGTGTCCAGCGCCGGGTCCTCGGCGCTGCGCGGATAGCCGAAGCACAGGACGCCCTCGATACGGCCGCTGAGCGGGTCGCGGACGGGAAGGGCGCGGCAGGCACTGCCCTGGGAGCGCTCGGCGAAGTGCTCGGCACCGTAGACGCGGATGGGCTGGCGTTCGGCCAGGGCGAGCCCGATGCCGTTGGTACCCGCGACCGTCTCGGCGAACACGAACCCGGGGACCGTCTGGATGGCCGGGAGAACCCTGGCCAGCGACGCTTCTCCGAAACGGCGCAGGAGAACCGTCCCGCTCGCATCGGCGACGGAGATGTTCATCGCGCTGCCGGCGAACATGGCCTGCAACCGGTCGAGCACCGGAACGGCCGCCCGGACGATCCGTCCGTCCGGTTCGAAGTCCTCCCGGAAGGGAAGGTCGGACTGGTCCGGCGACAGCCCCAGGGTCCGGCAGCGCCGCCAGGAGTTCAGGATCGACGGGCGCACGCCTGCCTCGACCGGCTCCCCCTGCAGGAACCGCTCACGGAAACTGACGGGCCCCGTGCCGCCTGGCACACGCCCCGCCGGTATGGGATCTTCGCCGGCCCGTACCACGCTCCGCCTCACTCGCGCCTGTGACAGTCAACCCTTGCGAGCGCCCCTTCCGACATTTCCGATATGGACGAGGATACGGGCATCGAAGGCGCGAGTCACCGTTTACAAAGCCCCTCACACACGGTGACCGGACCGGATGGAGGTCACAGGACCGCGACCGGGCTGACGGGCGAGCCCGTCCCGCCCGGGATGTTCAGCGGCGCCACGACGAGCATGAAGTCGTAGCGCCCCGCCGTCGCGATCGCGGCGGACAGCGCTTCCAGGTCGAGGTTGTCCAGCAGTGGCGTCCCCATCGCGGCCACGGCCAGGGCGTGGACCGGCGAGTGCACGCCGTCCACGGGTGAGGGCCGTACGTCACTGTCGCCGTCTCCCCCCAGCAGCGCGATGCCGCGCTCGGCCAGCAGCGGCAGGGCGTCCACATGAAAGCCCGCGCTGGCCGTGTCGGGGTCCCAGGCACCGAGTTCCTCGCGGCGCCGGACGTGTCCGGAGCGCAGCAGTACGGCGTCGCCCTCGCCGATCGTCACATCGAGCGCCTTCTCCGCCGCGACGACGTCCCTCGCGTGCACCGCTCGCCCCGGCTCCAGCCAGGGGATACCGAGGACGGCGGGCAGGTCGAGGAGCACCCCTCTCGTGACGAGGGACCCGAGCGAGGACACCGCGCCGAAGCGGGCGCCCGCGGCATCGACGACCTCGTGTGCCGTGCGGCCGTCGTAGAGCTGCCCCCGATAGGCGATGTGGCACAGCGCGTCGAGATGGGTGATGCCCTTGCCGTGGTAGTCGGCGGCGATGAAGTCCTTGTGGGTGGAGGGTTCCGGCGCCTCCACGTCACCGAGGTCGGTCATGTGGTGCAGGGCGGGCTTGCGGTTGCCGGGGCCGGGCCGGGTGTTCCACGGCAGTGCCAGCGGCACGACCGTCCCGGTCCGCACGCCCGCCGCGGCTCGCCGCACGTGGTCCGCGGTGACCCGGTTCCAGGCACCGCGGTCGGCCGGGGACCAGTGACCCCACGTGCGCAGCGCCTCGAAGAGTGCGTCGAACTCCTGACGGGAGACGGCGGGCCCGTTGCTGACGCCGGTCGGCGCGGGATCGCCGTCATCGGCGGAACTCGGACTCATCTGCACTCACCGGACCCAGGTTGGAAACGGCTCCGACGGCAGGACGTCACCACGGGGGTGCGCCCGGCTGACGCCGTGACAGGGAGAAGCACCGTCCTCGTGATCGGAAAACCAGCTTCGCACATTACGGGTGACCTCGGAGAGGTGTGCCCCGGCTCAGCCCAGGACCAGTCGCAGGGACCAACACCGCAGGCGCGGGTAGCAGCCTCGCTGTCGAAACCCCCGACGGCGGCGCCGGAACGTCCCGGTATATCCAAAGAATGCAGCCCACTTGCGGTCTCTGCGGGTCCGGTCGGGACCGCGACCGCTGCGGGGGCCCTTCCCCGTCCCATGAGTTGGACGTACTTCTCGCCCCGCTCCTCGAGTGCAGGCAGGCGCGGAACCGCGCCCCCTCAGCGGCAGCAGTGTGCGGCGTGTCACGCATCGCAGAACCTCCTGAGTTGCCCAGATCACAGCGTAAACGCCCCGATTGCATCCATGCTTGAAACGGACGCCGAGTCCTGAACCGGTGCGCACTGTCGTGGAATTGGATGAATCTCCTCCAAGTGGTCCATGACACAGCGCTCGTGGCAAACAACCTCGTTCCCTGTAGAAAGGCGCCAATCATGGCCGCTTACCTGTGCCCGCCTGCCGTGATACACGGCAAGCACGCCGTGCGGACCAGCCAGATCGTGGACGAAGTGCACGGTCGGCACCCGAACGCGGCGTGGGCGCCGCGGATCGACGGCATCGCGGCCAGTACGGGCATCGAAACCCGTGGCTGGATGCTGCCGTTGGAGGCCGCCGTCGCGCCCGGCAGCGGAAGCGGTCTGCCGGCCGCCGGCATCGGGCCGGCCCGAGAGGCCCTGGCCGGTGACGGGTTCACCGAACAGGACGTGGATCGCGTGATCGCCGCCCTTGACGCGATACCCGCGCCGCAGACCGTCCAGGAGCGCACCGCGCCGGCCTGGTCGGCAGTGCAGTCCTACGGTGAGCGTGCGGCGCGCGGGGCCCTGCAGATCGCCGGACTGGACGCCGCGGACGTCGACTGTCTGATCACCAGTCACTCCACCACCCCGGCGCTGCCAGGGCTGGACGTCTCCCTCGCCAACAGACTCCCGCTCCGGCGCGACGTGCTGCTGCAGCCGGCCACGCAATGGGCGTGCATAGCCGGGACCCGCTCCCTGGCGCTGGCGGCGGATCTCGTGGCCGCGGACCCCGACCGGGTGGTCCTGGTCGTGATCGCGGAGGCACTGAGCACGACCTACCAGCCCGCGGACGACACTCTGGAATCCCTGATCGTCCGGTTGCTGTTCGCGGACACCGCGGTCGCCGCGGTGGTCACGGGCCGCCCGAGGCCCGAGTCGACGCTACGGCTGGACACCGCCTGGCACCACACTCTGCCCGGCACCCAGGACCTGCACCGCCTGGAGACACGGGAGGACGGCACGCACTTCGTGATGGACCGGCGCGGGCCGCGCGCCGTGCAGGAGACGGTGACCGCGATGTGGGAGTGGTTGCGCCTGCGATACCAGGATGCCCCCGGCTCCTGGCACCCCGACGTTCTGCTCGCCCATCCCGGCGGGACGCGTGTGCTGGAGTACATGGAGCAGACCATGCCCGACGGGTGGCCGTCGGGGCTCCTGCGCTACAGCCGGGACAGCTACACCAGCGGCAACCGCGGAGGCGCCGCCGTGTTCGACATCATGCGGAGGGCATACGACGCCGGGCAGAAGCCGGGCAGCCGTGCCGTCCTGTACGCGGCTGCCCCGGGCCTCACCGCCACCGCGCTGGAAGGGGAGTGGCTGTAGGGCTGACTCGCGCCCCTCGTGACGCCGGTGCCGCCGCCCGACGAACAGCTCCCGCGCCGCCCGGCCGACGCCCCGTCACCACCCGGCCGAAGCAATGCCACCACCCGGCCGGAGCCTCGCCACCAGCCCGCTGACGCCTCATCACCGCCAGCCGAAACCCCGTCACCACCCGGCCGACACCCCGTCACCGCTCGACCGAAGCCCACACCACCTTCCCGGTGTCCGTCCACCGCACCCCCCACCGGGTGGTGAGCCCATGCACCACGTGCAGGCCACGGCCGGCGTCGTCGAGGAGCCCGCCCGGGCCCAGTCGCGGCCTGCCGTTGCCGGTGTCGCCCACCTCGCACAGCAGCCCGTGACCGGTCCTGATCAGCCGTACCGTGATGGGTCCACCGGCGAAGCGGACCGCGTTGGCGACCAGTTCGTCGACCACCAGCAGCACGCTGTCCCTGGTGTGCTCTCTGGTGTCCCACTGCCCCAGCAGCTCGGAGACCAGTGTGCGGGCCCGGGCGGCCGCGTCGCCGCGGGCGGGCAGACGCCACGTCGCGGCGTCCCCCTTGCGGTAGCCGATCATGCGGGCGATCAGCAGAGTCACGTCATCGCGTCGACGCGCCGGCGCCACCGCCGAGACCACGCGCCGCGCGGCCTGCTCCAGACCGTCCCACGGGTGCACCGAGGACACGGCGTCCGTCAGCCTGTCGATGCCTTCGTCGATCGACAGGGCGGGGTCCTCCACCAGGCCGTCGGTGTAGAGGGCGAGCAGCGAGCCCGGGGGCGCGCTGAACGTGTGCACGTCGTACGGCTCCCGCAGCGCGAACTCGGCGCCCAGGCCGGGGTGGGGGCGTAGCGCGACCGGGCCGGCGGGGCCGTCCGGGGGTACCAGGACCGGGGGAAGGTGGCCGGCGCTGGCCACCGCCACGTGGTGGCTGACCGGGTCGTACACGGCGATGCAGCAGGTCGACCCGAGGGCGCTGTAACCGGCCGCCAGTCCGGTCTCCGCGTCGTCCAGCAGCGACACGGTCTCGTCCAGGTGTTCCAGCACCTCGTCGGGCGCAAGCCCCGCTGACAGCAGCGCGCGGGCCTCCATGCTCAGCTGTCCCATGGTCGCCGCGGCGCCCAGCCCGTGCCCGACGACGTCTCCGACCACCAGCGCGGTACGGCCGTCCGGCAGCGGAAAGCTGTTCACCCAGTCGCCGCCGACGCCCGCGCTGTCGGGGGTGGCGGGCTGGTAGACGCTGGCCGTCTGGATGGTGTCGCCGCCGGACCGTGGCAGCAGTCGGCGCTGCAAGGCCAGTACCTGTGTGTGCTCGCGCTGGTGCTGACGGGCCAGGTCCACGTGGTGGGAGGTCCTGGCCACCAATTCCTGCAGGTCGAGCAGCTCGCTGTCGGCGAAGGGGCGGTCCGCCCGCCGCCAGACCTCCGCGACGCCCAGGACGACGGGCGGCGTACCGTCCAGGACCAGCGGGATGCACACCACGGCCACCGCCTGGTCGCCGGGCACCAGGGCACGTACCAGCCGAGGACTGCCGAGCACGCGTTCGATCGTTTCCCGGTCGGGTACGACGATGGCCTGCGCGGCATCGTCACGCCGTATGGCCTGCGACAGCAGCCGACTCGCGTCGCCGGGAAGATCGTCGCCCGGGGTCACATAGCCGTCGGGCCACGCCCGGTCCGGCACCAGGGCCGCCCGCCGCAGCCGGAGGCGCCCCTGCGGCTGATCGGTGACCGCCTCACCCGTCCACACGGCGAAGTCGAGGTCGACGGCGGTCACGTCACCCCAGGCCAGCAGGGACTCCGCCAGCGACTGCGCGGTCTCGCCGATGTCCAACGAGGTGCCGATCGCTGTCTCGGCGGCGTACAGGTGCAGCCTCCTGGCCATGGCGATCAGGGAGACGGTCAGCCCCTCCTGAGGCGCCGCGGCGGCCAGGATGCTCATCGACACCACCAGCTCCGAACCGTCGCCGCGTCGCAGGCGCTGGACCCGGGCGACGTGTGGCTCACGTGTCTCGAGGACCTGCCGCAGCCGCCGGGTGACCGTCGGTACGTCCGAGGGAGGCAGGAGATCGACGAAAGGGCTCCCGACCGCGGCCTCCACCCCCGCGAAGACCGGGGCGCCCAGATTGCAGCGGGTGATTCTCAGGTCCCGGTCCAGATTGACCGCGCCGAGGATCTGCTCCTGACCGACGGGCGTCGGGTTGTCGGATACGGCTCGGCGGGCGCCGTTGTCCCCCTGAGGGTCGGCGGAACCGGCGGCCGCTGCCGCTCCGCCGACTGGCATGTACTGGCCCAATGCGCTGCTGACCATGTCGAACGGTGACGCAGACGAGGGGGGTGGGGTGGAGTCCATACGACTCTCTCAGCTCGCTCGCAGACCCCGGCACCACGTCGGAGCCGTACCAGAACCCGGGCGACAGAGTCCCGGGATTCCTGACCGCAAACCTCATTCAATAACACCCGGGGCCGCTTCGCCCACACCAGCGGGCCCCGCCGGTCTGTACCGGCACGCCGTCGAGGCCGAGCGGCATGGAGGCTGCGCACCCTCGCGTTCGAGGCGTGCCCGGTGGCGGACCGCGTTGACACGGATGATCGCCGGGCGTTGACTGACCACACGGCGCAGGACCGTGAACAGCAGGGGCGACCGGGCTTCCGGCGGCCCTGAGCAGCCGTCGAGAAGGCGAAGGGCGACCTCGGACGGTGACCCCATCGCGACGGAAACGGTGCAGACGACGATGTACGACCAGACACGCGCCCAGCAGCCCGACGACCGGTCCTCGGGCTTCGCGGCGCGCCGCACCCAAGGTCCCGAACCGCTGATCCCGTCCGACGAGCGGGACAAGATCGTCCGGCACCTCGGGCACGCCGTCAACCACTTCCCGGACACCCCGCGCGAGGCGCTGGAGGAGGCCGAGGTCGCCTTCGACGCGGCGGCCGACGCGCTGGTGAAGGCGCTCACGGAACGGAGGCGGGGCCTGCGCGAGGGCTGGCAGGACCAGGATGCCGAGGGACAGTCCACTGAACTCCGGTTCGCGCTGCGGGAGTACCGGGAGATCACCGGGCGGCTGCTCCGCGCGTAAGCGGCCACGGGACCGCACCCGCGGCGGCCGCCGCCGATGACGGTAGGCGCAGGTCGTGACTGAAGTGGCCGCACATCAGGCACGTCCGCCGCCTGTCGTCTGAATCAGGAGCCCGCCATAAAGGTGACACGCACCTTCCGTTGCGGATTGTCCTTGTTCGTGTCCACCAGGCACACCGACTGCCAAGTGCCCAGCTCCAGCCGCCCGTTCACCACCGGCAGCGTGGCGTGTGGGGGCACGATCGCCGGGAGGACGTGGTCGCGGCCGTGGCCGGGGCTGCCGTGGCGGTGCTGCCAGCGGTCGTCGGCGGGCAGGAGGGTGTGCAGGGCGGCGAGGAGGTCGTCGTCGCTGCCGGCGCCCGTCTCGATGATGGCGACGCCGGCCGTCGCGTGCGGGACGAAGACGTTCAGGAGGCCGTCACGGCCGGCGGCGGCCTCCCGCAGGAAGGCCTCGCAGTCGCCGGTGAGGTCGACGATCCGCTCCGACGAACCGGAGGACACGTTCAGGACTCGGGTGGTGAAAGCGTCTGACATGCCACCATCCTCACCCCTCACGCCGGATTCACTCGTCCCACCTGACTCATCCAGCGATACGACAGGTCCAGTCCGCGAGACGCCATTGACCGTGGACACGCCGACTGGCTAGCTTCGGCCGCATGTTGCGTTCAGTTCTGCTCACCACGCGCGGTCACATCGACCTGCTGCGGGTGGCCTCCGCCGCGTGTCGCCGCGGCCGCTGACGCTCCCCTTTTCCCCACCCTCGCTCCGCTGACCGGCGCATGCACTGATCCGTGCCGCCCCCGGTGGCGTCGAGGCGTGCCCTTCATCGGTCGCTCTCCCCCCTCCGTGGAGCATCATGAGCATCAGCCATGCCCCGCCCGGCTCTCCCGCGCCCGACATTCCGGAAACGTCCCCACAGGGTGCTGTCGAACCCACCAGCCCCACCCCCGCTCTCGAACCCATCGTCCCCGCCTCCTCCCGCCGCACCCGCGTCCCCCGCTGGCTGCGCCGCACCACCGGTCCCGTCCTGCTGCTGGCACTGTGGCAACTCCTGAGCGCCACCGGCGTGCTGACCGCCGACGTCCTCGCCTCGCCCGGCCGGATCGCCCAGGTCGCGGGAGATCTGATCGCCGACGGCTCGCTGGCCTCCGCGATGACCACCTCGCTCCAGCGGGTCGCGGCCGGACTGCTCCTCGGCACCCTCATCGGCACCGGACTCGCCCTCGTCTCGGGCCTGTTCAGGATCGGCGAGGACATCGTGGACGCGCCGGTGCAGATGCTGCGGACCGTGCCGTTCGTCGGTCTGATCCCGCTGTTCATCATCTGGTTCGGCATCGGCGAGGCACCCAAGGTCGCCATCATCACGCTGGGCGTGACCTTCCCGCTCTACCTCAACGTCTACGCCGGCATCCGGGGCGTGGACTCCCAGCTGATCGAGGCCGGGGAGTCCCTCGGACTCTCCCGCTGGGGACTCGTCCGGCACGTCATCCTGCCGGGCGCGCTGCCCGGCGCGATGACGGGGCTGCGCTACTCGCTCGGCATCGCCTGGCTCGCACTCGTCTTCACCGAGCAGGTCAACGCGGACTCCGGCATCGGCTTCCTGATGGTGCAGGCGCGGGACTTCCTGCGCACCGACGTCATCGTGGTCTGCCTGATCGTCTACGCCTTCCTCAGCCTGCTGGCCGACTTCATCGTCCGCTCCCTCGAAAGGCTGCTGCTGCAATGGCGACCGACGTTCACCGGCCGGTGATCCCCCAGGCGTCCGAGGCGTCGGCGGCTTCCGGGACCACCGAAGCCACCAGCGGTGCCGAGGCGTCCGACCCCACCTCCGCGCCCCGCCCCCTGCCGGCCGTCCGGGTCGAGGGACTGACCCGTTCCTTCGACGGCCGCGCCGTCATCGACGACCTCCGACTGGACGTCCAGCCGGGCGAGTTCGTCGCTCTCCTCGGCCGCAGCGGCTGCGGGAAGTCCACCCTGCTGCGCATCCTTGCCGGGCTCGACCGGGACATCGAGGGCACCGTCCTGGTCCCGCGCCGCAAGGCGGTCGCCTTCCAGGCGCCCCGGCTGATGCCGTGGAAGAAGGTGTGGCGCAACGTCCTGCTGGGCCTGCCCGGCAAGCCCGCCCGCGCCGTCGCCGACCAGGCCCTGGAGGAGGTCGGCCTCAGCTCCCGCAGTGACGCCTGGCCCAAGACCCTCTCCGGCGGCGAGGCCCAACGCGCCTCCCTGGCACGGGCGTTGGTGCGTGAGCCCGATCTCCTGCTGCTGGACGAGCCGTTCGGCGCGCTCGACGCCCTCACCCGGATCAAGGCCCAGCGCCTGGTGGGCGAGTTGTGGCAGCGCCGCGGCTGCGCGGTGCTACTGGTGACGCACGACGTCGAGGAGGCCGTCCTGCTCGCCGACCGGGTCCTCGTGATGGACGAGGGCGTCATCGCGCACGAGCAGCGGATCGACCTCGACCGACCGCGGGACATCACCGACCCCCGGTTCGCGGAGCTGCGCGGTCAGCTCCTGGAGCGGCTCGGCGTCGACACCGCCGCCGAAGCCGCCTGAACTCCCCCCACCCACAGTCAAGTTGCACAGAACGGACTCCCATGCGACGTCGCCTCGTCCCCGCCGCACTGCTCCTCCCCTTCGCCCTCCTGCTCACCGCCTGCGGCGGCGACGCCACCGCCGGGACGGGTTCCGACACCGACGGCAAGGGCTCGCTCACGCTCAACGTCGGTGACCAGAAGGGCGGTTCGGAGGCCATCCTGCGCGCCGCCGGGGAGCTCGAGAACCTCGACTACAAGATCAAGTGGTCGACCTTCACCTCCGGCCCGCCGCTCCTGGAGGCCGTCAACGCCAAGGCCGTCGACATCGGCGGGGTCGGCAACACCCCGCCGGTCTTCGCGGCCGGCGCCGACTCGAAGATCACGGTGGTGGCGGCCTGGCACGGCACCTCCAAGGGCGACGCCATCCTCGTACCGAACGACTCGAAGCTGACCGACCCCGCACAGCTCAAGGGCAAATCGGTGGCCGTGGCCCAGGGGTCCTCCGCCAACTACCAGTTGGTCGCCTCGCTGAAGGAGGCCAGGCTCAGCCTGAGCGACGTGAAGGTCAAGTATCTCCAGCCGGCCGACGCGCTGGCCGCGTTCACCTCCGGCAAGGTCGACGCGTGGGCGGTGTGGGACCCGTACACCTCGCAGATCCTGCAAGGAAAGCAGGGGCGGGTGCTGACCACCGGTGACGGGATCACCAACGGCCTGACCTTCCAGGTGGCTTCGCCGAGCGCGCTGAAGGACCCGAAGAAGGTCGCCGCCGTCAAGGACTACCTGGAGCGGCTGCGACGCGCCTATAAGTGGGTCTACTCCCACGAGCCGGAGTGGGCGAAGGTCTGGGCGAAGGAGACGGGGCTGCCCGAGGAGGTGGCGCTGGCCGCCGTGAAGCGGACCTACACCACCCGGGTCGCCGTCGCGGTCGACCCGCAGCTGATCGCCTCGGAGCAGGAGATCGCCGACACCTTCACCGCTTTGAAGCTGATCCCGCGCAAGGTCGACTTCGGTGACTTCACGGACACGCGGTTCAACGGCGGTCTCCCGGCGTCGCCCACCGCGCCGCGCCCCTCGGAGACGGACTGACATGACCGTACGACTGCACTGGTTCCTGCCCACCGGCGGTGACGGGCGCACCCTCGTGGACCGGCACGCCTACGGCTCCAACCACACCGGCGCGAACCAGGCCGGACCGGTGCCCGGGGTCCGCCCGCCGGACCTGGAGTACCTCGCGCAGATCGCCAAGGCCGCCGACCACCTGGGCTTCGAGGCGGTGCTCACCCCGACCGGCACCTGGTGCGAGGACGCCTGGCTCACCACCATGGCCCTCGCCCAGCACACCCAACGGCTGAAGTTCCTGGTGGCGTTCCGGCCGGGGCTGATCTCCCCGACGCTCGCCGCGCAGATGGCGTCGACCTATCAACGCCTCACCCGGGGACGGCTGTTGCTCAACGTCGTCACCGGGGGCGACTCGGCCGAGCAGCGGCGTTTCGGGGACCGGCTCGACCACGACCGGCGCTACGCCCGTACGGACGAGTTCCTCTCGGTGGTCAGAGGGGTCTGGCGGGGACAGCCGTACGACTTCGAGGGCGCCCACTACCAGGTGGAGGGCGGGCTGACCGCGCTGCCGCCGGACCCGTTGCCGCAGGTGTTCTTCGGCGGCTCCTCCCCGGCGGCCGGGCCGGTCGCGGCGCGGCACGCGGATGTGTATCTGACCTGGGGCGAGCCGCCCGCTCAGGTCAAGGAAAAGATCGACTGGATCCGCTCGCTGGCCGCGCGGGAGGGCCGGGAGGTCCGTTTCGGGATCCGGCTGCACACGATCTCGCGGGACTCCTCGGCCGAGGCCTGGGCGACCGCGAACCGGCTGCTCGACGATCTCGACGCCGACACGATCGCGGCGGCGCAGACGGCGCTGGGGCGCAGCGAGTCGGTGGGGCAGCAGCGGATGCTGGCCCTGCACGGGGGTTCCCGCGCCGAGTTGGAGATCCACCCGAACCTGTGGGCCGGCGTCGGGCTGGTCCGGGGCGGGGCCGGCACCGCGCTGGTCGGCAGCCACGCAGAGGTCGCCGATCTCATCGAGGAGTACCACGCGCTGGGCGTCGAGCACTTCGTGCTCTCCGGATATCCGCATCTGGAGGAGGCGTACTGGTTCGGCGAGGGCGTGATCCCCGAGCTGGCCTCTCGTGGGCTGGTCGAAGGGGGTGCGCGGACCGGGGCGCCGATCCTGGTGGCCGGCGGACGGTGAGCCGGGCGGGGTGGGAAGATCCCGCACCCCGCAGCCGTTGGTAGAAGCGTGAACAACACGCGCGAGGTCGAAGTCGTCGTCATAGGTGCTGGTCAGGCGGGTCTGTCCAGCGCCTATCACCTGCGCCGCACGGGTTTCGAGCCGGAGCGCGACTTCGTGGTGCTGGACCACTCCCCCGCGCCCGGCGGCGCCTGGCAGTTCCGGTGGCCGTCGCTGACGTACGGCAAGGTGCACGGCATGCACGCGCTGCCGGGCATGGAACTCACGGACGCCGACCCTCAGCGGCCGTCGTCGCAGGTGATCGCCGAGTACTTCGCCGCGTACGAGCGCGCCTTCGACCTTCGGGTACGCCGCCCCGTCGACGTCCGCTCCGTGCGCGAGGGCGTCGACGGGAGGCTGCTGGTCGAGACCTCGGACGGCACGTGGTCGACGCGGGCGCTGATCAACGCGACCGGCACCTGGGACCGGCCGTTCTGGCCGCGCTATCCGGGCCAGGAGACCTTCCGTGGGCGGCAGTTGCACACCGCGCAGTACCCGGGCCCCGAGGCGTTCGCCGGGCTGCGGGTGGTCGTGGTGGGCGGGGGCGCGTCCGGCACCCAGCACCTCATGGAGCTCGCCCCGTTCGCGGCGGCGACCACGTGGGTGACCCGGCGGGAGCCGGTGTTCCGCGAGGGCCCCTTCACCGAGGACGTCGGCCGGGAGGCGGTGGCGCTCGTGGAGGAGCGGGTGCGGCAGGGGCTGCCGCCGAGGAGCGTGGTGTCGGTGACCGGGCTCCCGCTCAACGACGCGGTGCGGCAGGCCCTCGCGGACGGCGTCCTGGACCGGCAGCCCATGTTCGACCGGATCACTCCGGATGGCGTGGAGTGGGACGACGGGCGGCGCGTCGACGCCGACGTCATCCTGTGGGCGACCGGCTTCCGGGCCGCCATCGACCACCTGGCCCCGCTGAGGCTGCGCGAGCCGGGCGGTGGCATCCGGGTCGAGGGCACCCGCGCGGTCGCCGATCCCCGGATCCATCTCGTCGGCTACGGCCCGTCGGCGAGCACCATCGGCGCCAACCGCGCGGGCCGCGCCGCCGTACGGGACATCAGGCGACTGCTGGCCGACGAGCCGGTCGCCGCCTGACGTTCCGTCAGGTTCAGCCGGTCTTGGCCGAGTTCTTCTGATTCTTGTTGAACTCGGCCACGTTGCGCCGGTGTTGCTCGTAGTCGTCGGTGAAGCGGGTGTCGCCCGGCTTCACCGTCACGAAGTACAGCCAGTTGCCCGTCGCCGGGGTGATCGCGGCGCGCATCGCGTCCTCGCCGGGGTTGTCGATCGGGGTCGGTGGCAGGCCCATGCGCTGGTACGAGTTGTAGGGGCTGTCGATCCGCAGGTCGGCGCTGGTCGTCTTCAACGTGGAGCGGTTCAGGGCGTAGTTGATCGTGGAGTCCATCTGGAGCGGCATTCCGCGCTCCAGCCGGTTGAAGATGACCCGGGCGACCTTCGCCATGTCGGCCTTGGTCGCCGCCTCGGCCTGGACGATGCTCGCGATGGTGACGGCCTGGTAGACGTTCATCGCGTTGCGCTGGGCGCCGGCCGCGATCGGGGCGCCGTTGAACTTCTTGTTCGCGGTGTCGACCATGAAGGAGAGCAGCGCCTCGGGCGTCGTCTTCCTGCCGTTGCGCTCCAGCGGGTACGTCGCCGGGAAGAGGTAGCCCTCCGGGTTGCCCTCCGCGTCGTTCGGCAGCTTGAGGTGCGCCTTGGCCAGCGCCCTCTTGGCGGTCCCCGGGGGCTGGGCGAGAGCCTTGTCGACGGCGTCGTAGACCTGTCCGGCCCGCCAGCCCTCCGGGATGAGCAGGGTGGTGGGCTGCTCCTTCGTGGCTTCGCCGCTCTCAAGGGTCAGCAGCGGCACCGCCACGGCGGTGCCGGCCACGACGGCCCCGGTCGCGATGAGGACGAGACGCCCCCGGCGCGTCAGTCGGATCGAGCTCCGTGGCGGAGTGTTCTGGTACATGCGGGCACGGTAACCCGCATATCACCTCAAACCCGGCATATTTTCAGTTTGTCGGTTCCAGTTGGGCATCTCGGCGTACGAGCGCCGCGTACCGCCCGTCCTGCGCCAGGAGCTCCTCGTGCGTGCCGCGCTCGGCCACCCGGCCGGAGTCGAGGACCACGATCTGGTCGGCACTCCGGATGGTGGACAGCCGGTGCGCGATGGTGAGCGTGGTGCGGTTGGCGGAGAGCGCGTCGATGGCCTCCTGCACGGCGTGCTCGGTGCGGGTGTCCAGGGCGCTGGTCGCCTCGTCCAGGATGAGGACGGGCGGGTCCCGCAGAATGGTCCGCGCGATGGCGAGGCGCTGCTTCTCGCCTCCGGAGAAGCGATGACCGCGTTCACCCACGACCGTCTCGTAGCCGTCGGGCAGGGAGGCGATGTGGTCGTGGATCTGCGCGGCGCGTGCCGCCTGCTCGATCTCCTCGTCGGTCGCGTCCGGCTTCGCGAAGCGCAGGTTGTCGGCGACCGAGGCGTGGAAGAGGTACGTCTCCTGCGAGACGACCCCGATGGCCCGCGCGAGGGTGTCGAAGTCCAGGTCGCGGACGTCGACCCCGTCGAGGGTGACCCGGCCGCCCGTCACGTCGTAGAGCCGCGGGACGAGATAGCCGAGGGTGGACTTGCCGGCGCCGGTCGGCCCGACCACCGCGAGACTGCTGCCCGCGGGCACGTCGATGTCGATGCCGTCGAGGACCGGACTGCGCTGTTCGTCGCTGTCGTAGCGGAACTCGACGTTCTCCAGGCGGACCTCGCCCTTGACGCGGTCGAGGTGGACCGGGTCCTCGCGCTCGGTGATGTCGATCGGCAGGTCGAGGTACTCGAAGATGCGCTGGAAGAGCGCTAGCGAGGTCTGGATCTGGACGCCGGTCGACAGCAGGCTCACGGCCGGGCGGAACAGGCCCTGCTGGAGCGAGACGAACGCGACGATGGTGCCGATGGAGATGTCCGGGCCGCCGGTCTGGAGGGCGATGCCCGCGGTCCAGTAGATGAAGGCGGGCATCGCGGACATGACGATCCCGATCACGGCCATGCGCCAGCGGCCCGCCATGTTCGACCGCACTTCGAGGTCGACCAGGCTCTCGGACTCGTCGGCGAAGGACCGGGTCAGCGAGTCCGAGCGGCCCATGGTGCGGCCGAGCAGGATGCCGCTGACGGAGAGCGACTCGGTGACGGTCGCGGCCATCGCGGCCATCTGCTTCTGGCGCTGGGTGGTGATCTTCTTGCGTTCGTTGCCGACCCGGCGGCTGATCCACACGAACACCGGGAGCAGCAGCAGCGAGACGACGGTCAGGCGCCAGTCGAGGGCGATCATCGCCACGATCGTGGCGACGACACTGGTCAGGTTGGAGACCAGGGAGGTGGCCGTCGAGGTGACGGTCGCCTGCATGCCGCCGATGTCGTTGGCGATGCGGGACTGCACCTCGCCGGTGCGGGTGCGGGTGAAGAAGGCGAGCGACATGCGCTGGAGGCGGCCGTAGACCGCGGTGCGCAGGTCGTGCATGACGCGCTGGCCGACCGTGGTGGAGATGAGGGTCTGGGCGACGCCGAAGACGCCGGTGAGGACGGCGCTCAGGATCATGCCCAGCGCCAGCAGGCTGAGCAGTCCGGTGCGGCCCTGGGGGATGGCCACGTCCAGCGTTTCCTTCAGCAGGAACGGGGTGGCGACGGTGACCAGGGAGGAGGCGCCGACCAGCAGGCCGACGACGGCGAGCCTGGCACGGTAGGGCTTGAAGAGCCGGAGGATGCGGCGCACCTGCCGGGGCTGGTCGGTCGAGGTGCCGGGCATGGGGGTCCAGTCGATGTGGTCGCGGGGCATGGTCTCCTACGGGAGGGTGAGGTGATGAGGACGAACGGAGCCTAGCTCATTGTTACCTATACTCACAATGAACTGTGTCCTGATATTGTTCCCGCATGACCACGCCAGATTCCGACGGTCTGCTCGCCGAGCAGTTGCTCAGGCTGACGCGCCGGGTGTTCCGCATCCAGAAGCGCCATCTGGGACAGCGCGGTCTCGGTGTCACACCCGCGCAGTCCCGGCTGCTGCGCACCCTCGCGCACTGCGACACGCCGCCGCGCATGGCCGACCTGGCCGAGCGGCTGGAGGTGGTCCCGCGGGCCGTGACCACACTCGTCGACGCGCTGGAGGCCGGCGGCAAGGTGCGGCGCGTGCCGGATCCGACCAACCGCCGGGTGATCCGCATCGAGCTGACCGAGGACGGCGGCAAGACCCTGCGCGAGCTGCACGACGTACGCAAGGCCGCCGCGGAGGAGATCCTCGCGCCGCTGACGGACGAGCAGCGCGCGGTGCTCGGAGGACTGCTGGACACGCTGGTGGGCGAACAGCACTGAGGAACGGACGGCGGCCGCCGCCTCCGTAC